>JBOHMK010000206.1:0-3831 GCA_050730115.1 Acetobacteraceae bacterium | reverse complement strand
GCACGGAACCTGTTGCGCGAGGGGGCGGTCTTCGTCGGCACTTCAGTGGTGGATGCAAATGCCGGCCTTCGACCGGAGGGACCGGCCCACAACCAGCGGACCCGGTGAAACAAGCATAGCGTCGTGCTCGGTCTCGTCCAGGACGAGCCGGCGCTCTGCGCCGGTGCCGCAAGCGGCATCCTGGACCAGACCTGCGCGCGCCGCTGCGCCGAAAGGCAGGTCGGGACGAAGGGATGGTCGCTTCGATCGAACGAAGGGATGTGGCTTGGCCAACCCCTTGTCCGGGCTTACAGCGCGTGGGGCGACATCAGAACGCTCGGTAACATTCCGTGATGAGGCAACACGAGCAGCTCGACATCCGAGCCTGTCCAAGCGTGCCCTATCTGCCGGACCTCGTCCGCTGCCGCGGCCACCCCGTCTGACCTCGCCACCAACCCGCCCCAGGTTCTGCCCCGGATACCCGCGCATTCGCTAAACCATTGCAATTCAACGGTCGCCACTGCAGCCGTCTTCTGAAACTGACAGTCTGAGCTTCCGTCAGGTCAGGACGGCATCAAGATACAAAGGCTGCCGCTGAACACGGCTTTTGAAATCGACAGTGACTTATCTCACACTACATGTGGAATAATCATGCTAGCATTACTATTGTTGTAGCCCGCGTGCTCGTCAGGCGCGCCGGCAGGACCATTGCGGGGGTGAATCATGTCGGCCCTGACAGGTCGGACTGGTCGATGCTGCCGGCGCAGGCGATGGGGGGGTGGTGCGGGCAGCCGCCGCGCCCTGCGACATCTCGCCCACGCGTGGCCTGCCGCAGCAGCCCGGCGGCATCGCCCGGCAGCGCAATGATAGATGCGCTTCTGCCGCTTCGTCGCCTCTCCCGCGCCGCCCGGCACACGCCCGAGGCAGCCCGCGCGGTTCGCTGGCGTTCGGCCTGGGCGGGGACCGAAGGCGAAGGAATCGCCATCGGGCTCCTCGATGCCGCATTCGATGCGGGGCATCCCGATCTCGCCGGTGCCGACCTCGCGTTCCGGGAATTCGCCGCTGCGGTGCCTGCGGCCCCGCACAGCCACGGCACCTGCTCGGTCACCACGCTGCTCGGCCAGGGCCGCCGCCTCGTTCGCGGTATCGTCCCGCGCGCCAGCCTCCGCGTCGCCTCGGTCGTCGGTCCGGACGGCATCGCATCCGATCTCGCGGTCGCCCGTGCCATCGAGTGGCTGGCGGCGGAAGGTGTGCGCCTCATCATGATCCCGCTGGGCGGTTCGCGAGCGAGCCGCACTGTCCGCGCGGTTATCCGGCACGCCGCCGATGCTGGCACCATCTGCTTCGCCGCTTATGGGAGCGCCACTTCGGCTGCCGGCCTCTTCCCCGCCCGCGACCCCGCCGCCATCTCGGTTGCCGCGGCGGACGATGGCGGGGCGCTTTGCTTCGCCCCTCCGCCAGCGTACCCGCCTGATCTCATCGCCCCGGGCTGGAACATCACGGTCGCCCTCCGGCGCAGCTACGCGGCGCGCGTCAGCGGGTCCTCGCTCGCCACCGTGTTCGCCGGCGGTCTTGCGGCGCGCGCCGTCGCCGCCAGCGTACCTGGCGCGGGCAGGCTCTGCCGCAAGGGCCTGCTCGCGTTGCTGCTTGCCCACCACCACTAGAAAAAGGAAGACGAGATGAGCAAAGAACCTACGCACGGTGCAGCCGCGGCCAAACCCGAGTTCGGGCCCGTCGGCCTCCGGCAGGTCGTCGCGAAAATCGAGGAGAGCTACCCCGAGCTGCTGGCCAAGGATTGGCGGCAGTTCGTGCGCGAGAGCTTCCGCCTGCACGCGGATCAGGACCGGAGCCTGCAGAACGCAGCGCCCGCCAAGGTGAAGGAGATCCAGCATTTCTTCACCGAGGCGGCAGGCCACATGCGCCACGGCGGGAAACTCGCGGCCCGCATCATCAAGCTACCGGCCGCGAAGCAGACTGCCACCGCCGTGCACGAGTTGCATGTCGATGTCGAGACGGCGGCCATGTCGCCGCAGCTCTCAATCGTCATCGCCCACTGCGACGCCAACTGCCAGAATTGGGGTTGGTTTTGATTGACCGCCAGGCAGCCGCGGCGGCGGCGCGCCGGCGCGCGAGGCCGAAGCTACCCTACGCCCGAGACGTAAGCCGCTGATTCCGCCTGGTGATGCGGATTGGGAGGGGTGCTTTGCTGCCTACAGGTTGGCGGAGACGCCGAGTCATTCGAAGCTTTTGGCCCGGATTGCCGTGGGCTGCGGGTAGAGCAGGAAGGTGTCGTTTGGGGTGCTGGCGAGGGCGATGGTGTTGCGGGTGAAGGTGGCCAGTTCGGTAACGAGCGAGGGCACGTTGTGCACCGGCAATCCGTCGTCGGGGCGCTTGCTGGCAGCCTTGCGCCGGGCGGCGGACGAACGTTGTGCCGGGACTACGATCGAGGAACGCGCTGCGGCAGCTTGGGCGGGCTCATGATGGTCGGACAGGATGGGGGCGAGCGCGTGGCGCATGTGCCATTCGAGGTAATGGGCGAGCATGCAGAGCAGGACGTGGGCGCGCACGCGATCGGGTAGGCGATGATGGATCGGGCGGATCTCGAGGTCGACCGTCTTCAGCGAACGGAAAGCACGCTCCGCTTGGCACAGACGCTTCTCCGCATGGACGACCTCGGCCGGGTAACATATCAACTGAGGCAATCCGCACACAGGCGCCATACACGTGCGAATCGAATCAAACTGCTCCACGCCGAATCAAGATTTTTTGCCAATTACATGCCAACATTCTCACGCCAGTCCCGGCCCAACCCAGGAATCCGGCCACCTTCAGCCAAAATGGTGGGGGTAACTTCGGCTTAGGGTCGGGTTCAGGCGCGTGTTCAGTAGGCGACGACCAGGAACTCCATAGCACCCCGGCTGACTTGGCGGATGGCGGGGGCGGGTGGGTTCGGGGTCTCGGTCAGAGAAACGCTGGGCCGCTCACCGCGGGTACAGCGGCTCAGGATCCCTGATGCCGCCGCGTTGGGCATGACCGCGAGGGTGCAGGAGGAGACGACGGTCGCGCTGACTTGCATCGTGCTCGACCAGGATGCCGCGAGTGCCTGGCCGGCGGAGAGAGATGCGGCGGCGAGGCCGAGGGTCGTGCAGAGCATGCTATGAGAACCATGTTTGAAAATACGCATGAGTCTCTGCCCATGAGATTATGCGCACCGTGCTAGGAAAAGGTTAAGGATTCATCTGTTGTACGCGCCGCAATCAGGCGCGGCGCAGCGGCTTCCGCCGGCTACAAACCGGGCCGAAGATCGAAGACCCGGCCGAGAGTCATCTCCCCGCCTCGCGTCAGCGCCACCGCTCGGCTCTCGCCGACGCGGCGAAGCCAGCCCTTTGCAAACCAGGCGCGGCTCATCGCGCTGCCGACCGTGCCGCCGATGTGTGGGCGGCGCTCGCTCCAGTCGAGGCAGGGCCGGAAGAAGATGCGCCCGCTGCCGCGACGCGCGGCCTCGGCACGGGCTGCCTCGAGATCGACGGCGAGGTCCGAAAGAAAGGCCGCGCCGCTCTCGGTCAGGGCGCCGCCGTCCGGCGAGAGCTCGATCTGGCCGCGCGCGATCATGCGGTCCGCCATCGCGACCGCGATCTGGCCGGCGAGGTGGTCATAGCAGGTGCGGGCGCGGCGGAGTGCCGCGTCACGCGGACCGGTTCGCGGCGCCCGACTGACTGGTGGCCTGCCGCTGCCCGCCGCCTCCGCCATGATGCTTTCCCGCATCCGGGCGACCTCTTCCGAGGCCAGCCGGTGCTAATGGTGCCGCCCCTGCCGGGCCATCGCAAGCAACCCGGCCGCGGTCAGATGCGC
>JBOHMK010000205.1:0-4480 GCA_050730115.1 Acetobacteraceae bacterium | reverse complement strand
TTTGACGGATCTGATCCGCGCCCTGGCCGCCGCGGCGCCGGAATTGCTGGGCAGCCGAGCGCCGGAACGGTGCGACTGAGGCACCACGAAAAAAATGGCGGGGCTTTTGGCCCCCACGAAAAAAATGGCGGGGCTTTTGGCCCCGCCAAGTTTAGGGAGGAAACGTCCAAGAAAAGCAGGCAGCCCGGCAATGCCGTACTGCTGCGACGCACAATCTAAGTGCTCGCCGGCGCTGTTGCAAGGCCTTTTTGCGCTGCCGCATAAGTTTCCGAGCTTTCTCATCGTGTTGTGAAGCGCTGCTCGGCAACGCTCTGGTAACCAGGAAGCGACATGCTGCCGGCATGGCCACCTTCCCATGCCGTCCGCGGCGCCTCGGGCGCGCCCTCGCGCGCCTCGGTTATCGACTCCTGGTGCCGGCGGCAGCACTCCTTCCGGGCGTTCTCGCGCCCGCCCCCGCGACCGCCGCGGGGGGCCTCGCGATCGTCGGGGGAGGCGTTCCGGGCCAGCTTTGCCGCGCGGCGATCGTCTCGGCCGAGCAGAATTTCGCCATCCCTACCGGTCTCCTGGGCGCGATTGGCCAGGTCGAGAGCGGCCGACGCGATCCGCTGACCGGTGCCTATCTGCCTTGGCCTTGGACCGTGGATGCCGACGGCGATGGCCATTTCTACCCAAGCAAGCAGGCCGCGATCGCAGCCGTTCAAGGGTTTCAGGCGAGCGGAATCCAATCGATCGACGTCGGCTGCATGCAGGTCAACCTGCTCCATCACCCACATGCCTTCGCCTCTCTTGACCAGGCGTTCGACCCGGCGAGCAACGCCGCCTATGCGGCGAGCTTCTTAAGCGAGCTCCACTCCGAAACCGGGAGTTGGCCGGTAGCAGCGGCATTCTACCATTCGACGACACCCGCGCTCGCCAGCACCTATGAGCGCCAAGTGATGGCGGCTTGGCCTGCGAACCTCCGGGAAGCTGCCGGGGTCCCGGCATTCCTGGCAGTGAGCGGGCTTACTGCCCCGAAAATGCTGGCAACGCGAGCATTTCCGCCCATTCCGGTCGCCTCGGGGCCGTTTGCTGGCCACGTGGGCGCATTCATGCTCTCAAACCGGCCGGTTATCGGTGGTTCCCCAGTCCGCTCGGGCGGATTCGTGCGCCATGGCCTGGGCTGGTACCGGTCTGTTCCCGTCATGATCGCATCAGGGACCTCCACGCTTGGGCGCTGAGACGGCTCCGCCGGGGCGCTGAGACGGCTCCGCCGGCCCATCAACGCCCGACGGCGTAGCCCTGCATCCCGCGCGGATTGGCCCCCGCGAACATCTGCCCGGCTTCGACACGTGCCGCCGAGAGCCGGCCTTCCGACCAATCCTCCCCCTTCTCGACCAAATGGTTCCGTCGGCCGAGCTCGTCACGGACATCGTCGCCATACCGTCCTTCGAGGACGAGCTTCCCCGGGTGGGCCGCTCGCGGCCAGAAGCTCGAAGGCCAGTGCTCGGTATGAAAGCTGGGCGCATCGATGGCCTGCTGAATCGTCAGGCCGTGATGCACCATGCGCAGGAAGAAGGTGAGGGACCACTGATCCTGCTGGTCTCCGCCGGGGGTGCCGAAGACCATCCACGGCCGGCCTTCCTGCAACGCGAACGAGGGTGAGAGCGTGGTCCGAGGGCGCTTGCCCGGGGCAAGGCTGTTCGGCAGGCCGGGCGATAGCCAGAACATCTGCCCACGGGTTCCCATCCCGAAGCCGAGTTCGGGGATCACCGGCGAAGATTGCAGCCAGCCCCCTGAAGGTGTTGCGCTGACCATGTTGCCGGCCCGGTCGATGACATCGAGGTGGCAGGTATCGGCGCCGGTCACGCCAAGCCGGGCCAGTGTCGGCTCGCCGCTGCCGGCTGCCGACCGGAGCAGTGCCGCCCGGCGCGCGGCGTCGCGATCGATCCGCACGCGATAGCCCGGGAGCTCTCCCGGTCGAAGCTCGAATGAGGCCAGCTTCCCCACCAGCCGGCTGCGCCCTGAGTTGTAGTCGGGCGAAAGGAGCGGTCCGAGCGGCACCGAAACGAAGCCAGGGTCTCCGTAGTAAGCCTCGCGGTCGGCAAAGGCGAGCTTGGCGCACTCGACGATCGTGTGCACGAAATCGGCACCGAGCGGCGGCATCGCGGCCAGGTCGAAGTTGCGCAACAGCGCCAACTGTTGCAGCAGCACCGGCCCCTGGCTCCACGGGCCGCACTTGAGGACCGTATAGCCGTGATAGTCGAGCGAAACCGGATCCTCGATGCTGGCCTGCCAGCCGGCGAAGTCGTCCGCTGCAAGAATGCCCCGATGGCGGCGGCCTGACGCGTCCAGCAGCTCATGACCGCGGAAAAACCGATCGACCGCCTCGGCTACGAAGCCGCGATACCAGGCCGCCCGCGCCGCCTCGATCCGCGCCTCGCGCGAACCGCCCACTGCCTCGCGGATGATCCGCCGGTAGGTTGCGGCGAGCGTCGGATTGCGGAACAGACTGCCGGCTGCCGGCACGCGGCCACCCGGCAGATAGACGGCCGCGCTGGTCGGCCAGGCTTGTTCGAACAGTGGGCGCACGCCCTCGATTGCTGCCGGAACACGCGCCACCAGGTGGATTCCGCTCTCAGCGTAGCCAATCGCGAACGCCAGCACGTCCGCAAGCTCCCAGGTGCCCCAGTCTCGCAGCAGCAGCAACCAGGCATCAAACGCTCCCGGCACGACTGCAGGCAGGAGGCCGGTGCCGGGAATAAGATCGAGCCCGAGGGCCGCAAAGTGCTCGATCGTCGCGGCCGCCGGCGCCACGCCCTGGCCGCAAATGACCTTCTGGAGCCCGCTCTCGGCGGAATGGATGATCATCGGGACCTCGCCTCCGGGCCCGTTCAGGTGCGGTTCGGCAACCTGCAATGTGAACGCGGCGGCGGCGGCGGCATCGAACGCATTGCCGCCGCGCTCGAGCACGGCCATGCCGACCCCGCTCGCAATCCAGTGCGTGCTGGCCACGACCCCAAAGGTCGCGGCGATTTCCGGTCGGGTCGTGAACATCGTCCGTTCCTCGCTGCGGAAAGGCGGGATTTGCTTCCGCATAGCGGAGATCTGGCTCACCGCAAACCGGCAGGCTGCAGGCGCCAGATGTGCATGCTCAGTGCAGCTTGACCACCGGCCGCCCGCGCCGCGAGAGTCGCCGCGCCAGAGCGTTGACCATGGTCCTGAAGAATCCCTGGAGCGCCATCTCGTGCATGGTGTAGAGCGAACGATAGACCAGCCGCGCGAACAAGCCCTCGATGAAAAAACCTCTGCCGATGACGGCCCCCATGAGCTGGCCGACGGTCGAGTATTTGCCGAGCGAGACCAGTGATCCGAAATCGCGATAGACGAATGGCTGCAGCGGCTGGCCGGCGAGCCGGCGCCGCAACTGGTGCCAAAGGAAGGACGCCTGCTGGTGTGCGGCCTGAGCGCGCGGCGGCACGTGGTCAGGGTATCCAGGGCGAGGACAGGCTGCACAGTCGCCGATGGCGAACACGTCCGGGTCGCGCGTCGTCTGCAGAGTAGGCGTGACGACGAGTTGGTTGAGGCGATTCGATTCCAGCCCGCCGAGATCGCGCAACGCCGCCGGTGCCTTGATGCCTGCCGCCCAGACCACGAGTTCGGAAGGAATGAACTCCCCGCCGGCCAGGTGCACGCCGGCCGCGGTTACCTCGGCGACGCGCGCATTGGTGCGTACGACCACCCCGATTTGGTCAAGCAGTGCGCCTGCCGCGACCGAGATTCGCGCCGGCAGTCCCGGCAGGATGCGATCGGCTGCCTCGAGCAGAAGGATGCGGAGATCTCGCCTCGGGTCCACCCGGTCGAGGCCGTAGGCAAGCACCTCGCGAACCGTCCGATGCAACTCCGCGGCGAGTTCTGCGCCGGTCGCACCGGCACCGATGACGACGACATGCAACTGCCCGGCCCTGACGGGTTCCGGTTGCGTCTCGGCACGGATGCAGGCATTGACCAGGCGGCGGTTGAAGCGCGCCGCCTGTTCCGGCGTCTCGAGCGGAATCGCGTGCTCGGCCACTCCCGCGGTCCCGAAATCGTTGGTGATGCTGCCGACTGCAATCACCAGGGTGTCGTAGGGGATCGAGCGCGGCGGCGTGATCGGCCGGCCTTCTTCGTCGATCGTGGCCGCAAGACGCACCTCTTTCTGCTGCCGGTCCAGCCCGACCATTTCACCGAGCCGGAACTGAAAGCCGTGCCAGTGCGCCTGGGCGAGATAGTTCAGCTCGTGCTCGCCCGGAACCATGCTTCCCGCGGCCACCGCATGGAGAAGCGGCTTCCAGAGATGAGCCCTGGATTTCTCGATCAGGGTGATCTCGCCGAGGCCGCGTCGTCCCAGCCGGTTGCCAAGCCGGGTAACCAACTCGAGGCCAGCGGCGCCGCCCCCGACGACGACGATTTTGTGGCGGGCCGGCGAGCGGGGAGTAGCTGCGAGGCGTGCTGCCTTACCGTC
>JBOHMK010000204.1:0-7149 GCA_050730115.1 Acetobacteraceae bacterium | reverse complement strand
CTCCGGAGATCCCCGAATGCCACGCCGAACTCTCCTTTCGCCCGAACAGCGTACGCGCCTGTTTGGCACCCCGACCGACCGTGTACTCGGGCCAAGGAGTGGAAGCTGTGCACCGGCGGTCCATCATCGGTGCGTTTGCTGGCGGCCTTGCGGCGGGCCGCCAGGGAACGATGCGGATTTCCGCCAGACCCCGCCGACGTATCGTGTTGTGGCGCGTCCGTCTGCCCTGTGCGCTGCCGAACATGTTCGCGGGGCTGAAAGTCGCCATCTCGCTCGCGCTGGTGGGCGCGATCGTCGGTGAATTCGTGGCCTCATCCCGCGGCCTGGGATATATGATCATGACAGCCGAAGGAACGTTCGACACCTCGCAAATCTTCGCCGCCATTACGATGCTGCGGATCGTCGGGGTGATCCCGTTCCAGATCGTCGAAATCACCGAGCGTAGGCTCATTCCATCGCACAGCTCCCAGCGCGGCCGCTGAGCCCGTTCGCCGACGCGTGAATGCGACGCCCAGCGCTCCGCGCGCGCGGCCGAGGTTCCTGGATGCCGGACGATACTCGAGTGTCTCCGCGACGTCCGGAGGGAGCGGGCGGCTTCGCTCCTCCCCGCCATGGCCGGCAGTCCGGGCCCGGACCCGATAAGATCGACCTCGGAAGCGAGGCAACCAGGCGGATCTGGGCCGGCGGCGGAGCCCCTCGGCAAGCGGGCATTCCTGCGCCTCTCCGCCGCTCGGAAGAACGGAAAGAAGAGTCCTCGGAGCGTTGCGGGCGACTCCAGCGAAGGGGAATCGGCGGTTCGGGGTCGGACCGACGCGGTGGGGTGCAAAAAAGTGCTTTACGGGTCCCGCGCCCGCCGCGCCAGGGCGGCCGCCAGTGCGTTCTCAAGCAGGCACGCGATCGTCATCGGCCCGACGCCGCCAGGCACCGGGGCGATCACCGCCGCGACCTTCGCGGCCTCGGCGAAGGCGACGTCGCCGACCAGCCTGCCGTCCGGCGCGCGGTTGATGCCGACATCGATCACCACTGCCCCCTCCCCGATCCATTCGCCCCGGACCATCTCCGCCCGCCCGATGGCCGCGACGACGATCTCTGCGCGGCGGCATTCGGCCGGCAGATCGCGCGTTTTCGAGTGCGCGAGCGTGACGGTGGCGTCGGCCGCGGTCAAAAGTGCCGCCAGCGGCCGGCCGACCAGGTTCGAGCGGCCGATCACCAGCGCCCGCGCACCCGCGGTCCGGACTTCGGCCGCCGCCAGCAGCTTCATCACACCGAGCGGCGTGCATGGCACGAGAAACGGCGCCCCACTCGCGAGGCGCCCCGCATTCACCGCGGTCAAGCCGTCCACGTCCTTGGCCGGATCGATCGCTTCGATCACCGCCCGCGGGCGAATTTGCCCGGGCAGCGGTAGCTGCACCAGGATCCCGTCCACCGACGCATCGCCGTTCAGCCGCCCGATCTCTCCGAGCAGCGCGATCTCGCTGACGGAGCCCGGCAACCGGATCGTCTCGGCGTCAACGCCTGCCTTCTGCGCCGCCCGGTCCTTGTTGCGGACATAGAGGGCCGAGGCCGGATCATCGCCCGCCAGCACGATCGCCAGCCGTGGCTTCAGCCCCGCCTCGGCGATGCGGCGAGCCGTCCCGGCGTTGAGCGCCGCGGCGACCGCCCGGCCGTCGATGATCCGGGCGGGCATGCGTGTTTCAGATGCTGAGCAGCAGGCGGACGACCCAGGGCAGCAGCTTGTCGTTGACCGCATACAGGACGACGATCACGATCACCGGGCTGATGTCGATGCCGCCGAGATTGGGCAGCATCTTGCGGATCGGTCTCAGCACCGGCTCGGTGATCCGGTAGAGAAAGTCGCCGATCGTCCAGACGACGTGATTGCGGGTGTCGAGTATTCCGAACGCCGCCAGCATGCTGAACACCGCGGCGATGATCACGACCCACATGTAGAGCCAGATCAACGTCGAGATGATTTCATCGAAGAAGAGAATCATGCCTCTCGCCTGTTCCCGGGCCGGCGGAACCTAATCACGACCCCCGCGCGAGGCAACCATTGCCTGGCGAGTCAGGACCGCCGGGGGCGATCATCGCCGGGGGGCGGTCATCGCCGGGGGGGATCATCGCCTTGACTCGCCTGCCGCCGCTTCCCATTGTCCGCCGGCCCGTTCGTCAGGGGCTGTAGCTCAGCTGGGAGAGCGCCTCGTTCGCAATGAGGAGGTCAGGGGTTCGATCCCCCTCAGCTCCACCAACCCGCCCGGGCAACAGCCTGCCGCCGGCCGCAACGTCCTGGAATGGCACGCCTTGCCCGCGAGCGCGAGGCTGCTCTCAGCGTGCCCGGAGGCTCGCGAGACGGGGCTTCAGAACCCGGCCGCCGCGCCATCGCTCCGGGGATCGGCGGCACCTTCGATCACGCCGGAAGGATGGAGCAGCAGAGCGCCGGCGTGCCCGACGCGCTCATCGAACTCGTCCAGCATCTCGATCTCGTGGCCACGCGCACGGAGTGCCTCGATCAGCTCTGGAGAAAAGCGGCTTTCGAGCTTGAGCGTGTCGGTGGCCTGACCCCAGGTGCGGCCGAGCAGCCAGCGCGGCGCCGCAATCGCCTGCTGCAGTTCCTGGCCGAACACGACGGTGCGCGTGAACAGCGCGGCCTGGGTCTGCGGCTGCCCGTCGCCTCCCATCGTGCCGTAAATCATGACGCGCCCGCGGGCGAGCAGGGCGAGTGCCGGGTTGAGCGTGTGGAACGGCAACCGTCCCGGTTCGAGGGCGTTGAGGTTGTCCGCATCCAGCGAAAAACTCGAGCCGCGGTTCTGCCACAGGATACCGGTGTCACCGAGCACCATGCCGCTGCCGAACTCGTGATAGAGGCTCTGAATGAAACTGACCGCGCGCCCCGCCCCGTCGATCACGCCAAGCCACACCGTATCTGCCGGTGCTCGCCCCTTCCCCCACGGCGCCGCGCGCTCACGCGAGATCGCTCGCACATGCCCGGCCAGAAAATTCTCGTCATCGAGAAGACTTTGTACGTCCGTCTTCACGAACGCCGGATCCGTGACGTGCCGGTCGCGCACGAGGAACGCACGCTTGGTCGCCTCGACCAGCAGGTGCACATAATCCGCGCTATCGGCTTCGGTTTCGGCGAGCTTCAGGCGGTCGGCCAGCGCCAGAATCAGCAGAGACACGAGTCCCTGCGTCGGCAGTCCCGTATTGTAGAGCGTCCCACTCGAATGCTCGATCTTGAGGGGCGGTTTCACTCTGGCCCGGTACGCGGCGAGATCGTCACGCGTGAGCGGGCTCCCCTCCCGGTGCAATGCGGTGCCGATCGCATCCGCGAGTTCGCCGCGATAGAAATCATCGAGCCCTTTTGCCGCCAAGTGGCGGAGCGTTGCCGCGAGCTCCCTCTGCACGAACACCGATCGCGGTTCCGGCGGCTTGCCGCCGGGCATGAAATGCCCACGAAAACCCGGTTGCCCTTCGAGTTCCGCGCGCTTGTCACGGGTGGTGCGGCTCTGGGCCGCGGTCACCGCGATGCCGTGCCCGGCATGCCAGATCGCGTCTTCGAGCAGGCGCGGCACCGCCAGCCTTCCATTCCACTCGCACGCACTGACTTCGAGCGCCAGTGCCCAGCCACCGACCGCCCCGGCGACGGTATTGGCGGCGAGCGGGCCACGCGGCGGAATTGCCCGCAGCCCACGCTCGGTATAAAACGCGCGGGTGGCGGCGCGCGCCGCCGGGCCCGCGGCCTCGATCGTGAACACCGCGTGCCCCGGCGCATAGATCGTCCAGAATGCGTCGCCGCCAATCGAGTTCATGTGCGGATAGACGACGGCGATCGCCGCGGCAGCCGCGACCATTGCCTCGATCGCGTTGCCGCCCTCGCGCAAAATCCGGAGCGCCGCCTCGGCCGCCAGCGAATGCGGCGCCACCGCCATGCCACGGCGGGCGCACGCAGTGTTCAAGAGCAGGTCACGCCGCTCGGGGGGAGCGCGCGACCCAGTTCCTGCGCAGCGGCTTCAACACCAACAGTGCGAGCAGAGCGCTGACGAGGTCGAGACCGACCACGATCAGGAACACCGGCGTCCAGCTCCCGCTCGATTCCCGGATCAAGGCCGCGACCGGGCCGCCGAGCACCGCACCAATGCCTTGGGCGATGTAGAGAAAGCCGTAGTTCGTGGTTGCGTAATCGGTACCGAACAGATCCGTGAGCGTCGAGGGAAACAGTGAGAAGATCTCTCCCCAACCGAAGAACACGAGCCCGGTGAGCACCACGAACACGGCCGGAATGTGCAAGGTCAGCAACAGCACCAGGACCGCGATGCTTTCCAGCCCGAACGCGATGAACATCGTGTTCTCGCGCCCGATATGGTCGGAGACCCAGCCGAAGAACGGCCGCGTGATGCCGTTGGTCGCGCGCGAGAGTGTGAGGGAGAGCGGTAATGCCGCCATGCCCAATACCAGCGCCGTGGCCACGCCGTATTCCGTGGCGAACGGCCCGACCTGCGAGACCACCATCAGCCCGCCGGTTGCCATCATCGACATCATGATGAACAGCAGCCAGAACGCAGGCGTCTTCAGCATTTCGCCCGGCGTATAATTGCGCTGCGACTGCCGTACCGACTGCTTCGCCGCCAGCGCCTTGGCACCTTCGGGCTTCCAGCCGATCAGAGGAATTTGCAACGCCTGGCTGACGGCGACGCCGATCACCAGCTGGATCAAGCCCCACACCACGAGCGTATGGGCGTAACCGGACCTCGGAATCATGTCGGCGATTGGAAACGAGGTCACGATCGCGCCGGCCCCGTAGCCCGCCGCCGCGATCCCGGCCGCAAAACCGCGCCGGTCGGGAAACCAGCGCACCATGTGGCCGATGACGCCAACGTAGACGATGCCGGTGCCGAAACCGCCGATGATGCCGTAAGTGAAATAGAGTGCCCAGATGTTCCCGACGAAGGCCGAAAGGATCCACGCCAGCCCGGACATCGCGCACCCGATCGATATCAGAAGGCGCGGGCCGAAGCGGTCAACCAGCCACGCCTGGATCGGCGAGCACCAGGTCTGCAGTACGATCAGCAAGGAAAACGTCACCTGCAGTTCGGCGAGCGACACACCGAGCCGGTCTCGCAACGGATGGACGAACAGCGTCCAGGTGTATTGCGGACTGGAGATCGCCATCATGGCGATGAATCCCAGCACCATCTGCGCCCACCGATTCATGTACCATGCAGGCGACGCGCCCGGCTCGGCTGCTTGCAGCGACATGTTTCCTCCTGCTTTTTCTAGGGAATCTCCGAACCTGTTTCCGCTGGCCCGATCCCGGGCGCGAGCCGGCCCCGGACCAAGTCGCACTCTGCAAGCGCCGCCACCCGCCGGGACATCACGACCCCCGGCGAAAACGCATCGCCGGGGCGCGCCGGCACGTGCCCGGCAGCGGCGCCCGCCCCAATCGGTTCCTCGCGTGTCGTGACCTGCCGCGTCCGCCGTGGGTGCGGCCGGCCGGCCGGCTTGGCCAACCTCACGCGGCCAGGCAAAACCCCGCCCCCGGCTGCCTGCGCAAACCGGTTTCCAAATTCAGGCCAGCAACGTTCGGAAATCACTGCAGACTCGCGACGCCAATCTGAGCTCTTCGAGGCATGGTGCGAGCGTCCTCGCTACCGGTCAAGGCCAGTTGCCATGGGACTGGTGCGGAATGTTCCCTGCTCGGAGCGGTGGCGCCCGATCCCGCATCTTCCTTGCCCAAGTCCTGGCCTTGCCCAAGTCCTGGCCTTGCCCAAGTGACGGCGAGGCCTGGTCGCTCGCGCAACGGGCCGGCCCTCCCGCCCGCCGCGTGCGGCCGGCGCAGCCACGTCCGGGCTGCCGCTCAACGAGGACGCAATCCATGGCCGGCAGCAAGGTCGCCGACGGTGCCCTGATCCAGCCGCTCAGGCACTCAATGCGCGGCGCTATCGATCTCGCCCGGCGGCGGCCCATGCCCGGGACTTAACCTGAACTTGCTTCTTTCCGTTGCTGTCAAACCGTTGAAAGGGCTCGAATCATGGCCCGAGATCGCTCTCAGACGTAGCCACGCGATATCAAACTCGAGACTTGTACGAGGCGGCCCGTTGTGCCGGTGATCCGCCATCAATATCGAGTCGGTTCCCAACCGGAACTCGCCCCCGGCGATCCAGCTGCGCGAGAGCTACGGAGAGAACGGCAAGGTGCGCAAACGCACGCTCTGCAACCTCTCGCAGTGGCCGGCCACGTGCATCGAAGGAATGATACCCGAATCCGACAAGCTCCCGGGCGCGGTGGCCGGTGGTGTCGAAACGCCCTGGCACGCGGATTTTGCCGGGATTATAGAACGCCTGCGGGCGGTCGCCGATCAACTTGCAGGAGGGGGTCCAATGACTCCTGAAGACATGGTCGATATATTCCGGAAGAACATCGTTGTCATGTACGGGGTCCCGGCGGCGAAAGGTGATGGGGCCAAGGATTACCTTAAAGTCACGGACTACGATTCCAAGGTCGGGACAATCGAAGCCTTCGGTGAGTCCCGAGCAGTGAGCGTAAAAAGGATCGAGGCAGCAGACGAAGGGGACCCGAGTGCTTTCCTAACCTGGATCTGCAACTACGAAGGGAACAAGGTCCACTATCAGACGCTCACCAGTGAGCGCAAGTTCTGTTTCACCGCGACCATGAACGGCTGCACGTTCGGGATCGGTTCGCCGACCAGGGAAGGGGCGCTCATCGTCTCGCACGCCAACCAGAAGGTCGACAGCAACGACATCGTCGACCAGTCCCTGGAGCAGGCCACGATGACCCGCAAGGGCCTGCCGGAAGGGTCACATCTTTTCCAGCCGCAGAGCTATGAGTTCGGCCCGAAGAGGCTGGTGAACACGACGCTGTTCGGTGTCTATATCAATCGGGGTTGGGAATTCTGGTTCCAGCAGTATTCGGGCTTCGGCTCGAACCTTCGGCTCAGGACCTTTCAGAAAATTGATCAGACCCGGCTCGATGTCGTCTGAGCCGTGCGCATCCGAGAGTCTGGCCGGCCCCAGGTTCTGAACGAATTTCCGTCCCCGGGGGATCGAACTCGCGATGGAGCGGACGACGAGATTCGAACTCGCGACCCCGAGCTTGGAAGGCTCATGCTCTACCAACTGAGCTACGTCCGCG
>JBOHMK010000203.1:0-5520 GCA_050730115.1 Acetobacteraceae bacterium | reverse complement strand
GCACGGTCCTGCTTGAGTTCGAAAGCCTCGAACGCGCCCGGGAATTCTTTGATTCGCCGCAATATCAGGCGGCGGCAGCGATCCGCCGTCGATGCTCCCGCGGCCGGATCGTACTCTTTCCGGGTGCTCAGCCACCGTAGAACACGTTCTCACCGAGGTCCTTCATCTCCAGGATCGCGGCATCCGGCCTTCCTGTGATCGGCGCCGGCAGATGTGCCTCCGTCACCTCGGCCACCACGATATGATGGTCGCCCTGCTCGACGATGGTCTTCACGGAGCACTCCACCGCGCCGATCGCCCCTTCCAGGATCGGTTGCCCGTTCGCTCCCGCGTGGAACGCCTGGCCGGAGATCTGCTGCCCCGCCAGCGCCGCCGGCTTGAAGAAGGTGAAGGCCATTCCCTTGCCGTTCTTGCCCAGCATGTTGAGGACGAACTTGCCGATATCCTTGACGATCGCACAGGCGCCGGAATCTGCCTTCACGCCGACCACGATCAATGGCGGCTGAAACGCCGTCTGCGTCACCCAGTTGACCGTCGCCGCCGCCACGCCGCCCTTGCCGTCGAGTGCCGTCAGCACGTAGATCCCGTATGGAATCATGCGCAATACGCTTTTCTTGGCATCCGCATTCATGGTGCTTCTCCTTGCTCGGATCTGACCGTATTTCGCCTCAGGTCGCGCTGCGCTCTATGAGCTCGATCCGGACGTTCTCCGGCCCGCGGATAAAGGCGATTCGTATTCCTGGCCGCGGCGAGCGCGGCTCGACGACGAACTCCGCGCCCTTGTTCTTGAGTTCCGTGACGACCGCATCGATCCCGGAGACGGCGAGGCCGATATGCTCGAGCCCGAGATAGGGTGGCTCCGGTGCCGCGTGGGTGCCGGGGGGAACCTCCTCGATGAAAAGCTTGACCCCGCCGAGCGCGATGACGACGCGGCGCTTGCCGGCATTATCCTCGGTGCCGAGACGCTGTGCCCCGAACATCCTCTCGTAGAAGCGTGCGGAGCCGTCCGGATCGAGGCTGCGAAGGTGAAAATGATCGCACTGGAAGTTCGCCACTTGGTTTCCTCCTGGTTTTCCCGGCTTGGTTGATAGGGCGGCGGCTTGCCTCACGCAATCATGCCGAGTGCCGCGTCGGTTTCTGCGGCCGTCGGCAAGCTGCCCTGGCTGCCGGCACGGGTGCAGCATATGCCCGCGGCAGCCACTGCCCTTCTGAGCGCGTCGGGGAGCAGCCGGCCGCGATCGAGCGCGGCTGCGAACACGCCGACCAGGCAGTCGCCCGCCCCGGTCGTATCGACCGCGGCGACCCGCCGGGCCGGCATTCGCACGGGCGCGCCAGCGCAATGAGCCTCCGCTCCTTGTGCGCCGAGCGTGCGCACCACGCCTGTGCCGAGCTTTGCCGCGAGGGACGCGGCATCCGCCGTCGTGCCGATTTGCGCAGCCAGCCAGCCCGCTTCATCTTCATTGACCACCAGGTAATCGAGCGCTGCGAGCAGATCGTCCTCGAGCGGTGCCGGTGGCGCGAGATTGAGTATGATCCGCGCGCGATGCGTCCGCGCGCGGCGGATCAGCGCTGAGGTTTCTCGAGGATCGCACTCCATCTGCAACAAAAGCGTTGTTGCCGGCCCAAGTGCGGCGTCCTCGACCGCAGTCGCCTTGGCGAGTTGATTGGCACCGGCCGCAACCGCGATCTGATTGCGGCCCTCCGGATCGACCGTAATCGCCGCCGCGCCGGTGGCCTGAGCCATGATCGCGACGCGCGAGAGGTCAACACCTGCCGCCCGAAGCCGTTCGAGGGCGGGCACCCGGAACGGATCGTCCCCGACTGCACCCGCCATCGCCACCTGCGCGCCGTCCAGTGCCGCTGCAACGGCCTGGTTCGCACCTTTACCGCCTGGCTCCATGCGAAGCTCAGAACCCAGCACGGTTTGGCCCGGCCGGGGCAGAAGCGGGACCGGGACGATGAGGTCGAGATTGATCGACCCGAAGACGACGATCATCGGCCGAATCGGTCCGCTGTGCTCATTTCTCCAGCGCCGTCATCAGCTCGGCGTACTCGCGCTTCGAAAGCCCGCTTGCTTTCTCGGTCACACTCTCCCCTGCCAGCATGCGACTGAGGACGGCAAGCATCGGTCGTGAAAAAGTGGCTGCGTGGAGCCGGTAATCCAGGAATGCCTGATGCGCGATCGGTACCCAGGCTGCCACTACCTCGAGGATCCGCTCGGCATAGGCACGGATCTCGTATTGCGCGTGGCTGTCCGCACGTAGCTCGAGAAAATGGAAGAGGTTGTGCAGATCCGTCTTCCAGTACCACTGCGTATACGTATTGAGCGTGAGATTCATGCGTGCGAGCTCGCGCGCCAGCCCGAGCCGCGAGGCATCGTGGGTTGCTGCCTCGCGAGGATCGTTCAGCATCTCGAGATAATGGCTGTAGTTCCGCTCCGCGTCTTCCCTGAGAGTTTCGAGCACGACCGCTGCTTCCGCCTCACCCAGAGGCTGCGCTCTTCCTTGGCGGTTGGACGCAGACTGCTGGGCGAGATGCTCGGGTGCCGGAAGATAGAATTCGCGATCGAGGATCGAATAGCGCGCCGAATACTCGTTGATGCTTGCCATGCGGTGCCGGATCCATTGTCGCGCAACGAAGATCGGCAACTTCACGTGCAACTTGATGACGCACATCTCGAACGGCGTGGTGTGCCGATGCCGCATCAGGTAGCGGATCAGCCCGGCATCTTCACTCGCGCGGCGAGTACCGCGGCCGTAAGAGACGCGCGCGGCCTCGACGATTGCGGCATCATCGCCCATGTAGTCGATCACCCTGACAAACCCGTGGTCGAGAACCGGTAGGCGCCGCTCGAGAATGGCCTCAAGCCCGGCTGCCGTCGCGCGCCCGGTCTGGCAGCTTGTGGGGCGGTCGGGTCGGTTTTGAGCGGGGCACTGTGCTGGGTATTCTGGGCTTGCGGACATGATGCTCCTTCCCGAATGGGTCCCGGCCTCCTATATTGCCGCTGCCGGCTTGCCGGCTATGGCGATAAACGGTGCGTGGAATAAGCGTTGTGGACCCGGGGGCAGTGCCCGGCGCCTCCACCAGTTTCCGCTCCCCCGGCGTTGCTGCCGGCGGAGAGGCCAGAACGGGGGCGAAACAGGCTCGACACGCGTGGTAAAGACCCATCTTTCGCCCGGCATGGTTCCGCCGTCATCGGGCCGATCCATAGGTGCCAACGACAATGTGGCGCTCGCTGTTGCTGCGTAAGCAATAAGCGCGGTTCGGGGGGCACCGGGCAACAGAAGCCCCCCACTTTAATCGCGGCAATCCGGATTACTCCCTTCCCGCCGCTTGCTCCGCGGCGTTATGGAACAAGCTGAATCGGGAAACGAAGGCAATGGCCGAGCACGAGGAACCGGCAAAGCAGAGCCTCTTGCCCTATGACGTCTGGGCAGCCGAGGCGCTGCGCCACGTCGTCGTCGACGCGCTCGACCACGTCGCCCGGCACGGCCTGCCGGGCGGCCATCACTTCTACCTGACATTCCTGACCGGCCACCCCGGGGTCGAGATACCGGCTCACCTGAAAAGTCGCTTTCCCGCCGAGATAACCATCGTGCTGGAGCACCAGTTCTGGGATCTCGCCGTCGATCGCGCCGCGCAACGCTTCAGCGTCGGCGTTTCGTTTGGCGGCGTGCCAGCCACTCTGGTCGTCCCGTTCGCGGCGCTGACGGAATTTGCCGATCCCGAAGTCCGGTTCGGCTTGCACTTCGGCCCGCCGCCCCCAGAGAAGCCCAAGGAAGAGAAGGCCCCCGCGGAAAAGCCTGCGCCGGAAACCGCCGCTCAAGCCGAGGCTCCGCGGAAGGAGACACCAGGGGTCGTCAGCCTCGACGCTTTCCGCCGCCGCGGCTCGCCAAAGGAATAGTCCGGCCAGATGACACTTTCTCCCGCAACCAGCCGCCCGCGCTTGCGCCCGGTGATGCTCGTCATCCTCGATGGTTGGGGTTGCCGTGAAGAAAAGGCCGATAACGCCGTCCGCCTGGCAAACACTCCCGCGTTCGATCGCCTCTGGGCCTCCGCCCCGCACGCATTCCTCCGCACCTCCGGCCGCGACGTCGGCCTCCCCGATGGGCAGATGGGGAATTCGGAGGTCGGTCACCTCAACATCGGCGCCGGCCGGGTCGTGACGCAGGATCTGCCGCGGATCGACCAGGCAATCGTCGATGGCACTCTCGCCGATGCCCCGGCGCTGACGGCCCTCCTCGCCGCTCTCCGTGCCAGTGGCGGCGCCTGCCATCTCATGGGCCTCGTCTCGCGGGGTGGGGTCCATTCCCACCAGAACCACGCGCTCGCTCTCGCCCGTCTGCTTGACGGTGCCGGGATCAAAACGTGGCTGCACATCTTCCTCGACGGCCGCGATACCCCTCCCTTCGCTTCGGCAACCGAGCTTTCGCCCTTCCTCGCCGCGTTGCCGCCATCCACCACCGTTGCCAGCATCTCCGGCCGCTATTTCGCGATGGATCGCGACAAGCGCTGGGATCGCGTGGAAAAAGCCTGGCTTGCGATCACCGAAGCGAGCGTTGCCCATTTCCCGGACGCAATGGCTGCCGTCACGGCGGCGCACGCCGCCGGCACCGGCGACGAATTCGTCCCACCTGCGGTCATCGGCGATTATGCCGGCATCCGCGACGGCGACGGCCTCCTTTCTTTCAACTTTCGCGCCGACCGGGTGCGGCAAATCCTCGCTGCGTTGCTCGACCCCGGCTTTTCCGGATTTGCCCGTCCGCGCGTCCCGCGCTTTGCCGCAGCCGTCGGCATGACCGAATACAGCACCGCTCTCGCTCCGTTTCTCTCGGTGCTGTTCCCCCCGGTCCTGCTCGCCAACATCTTGGGCGAAATCGTGGCGGCTTCCGGCCTCGCCCAGCTTCGCGCGGCGGAAACCGAAAAATACGCACACGTGACGTATTTCTTGAATGGCGGCCGGGAAACACCGTTTCCGGGTGAGGATCGCATCCTGGTGCCCTCGCCCAAGGTTGCGACGTACGACATGAAGCCCGAGATGTCGGCTCCGGAACTGACCGAAAAGGCATTGGCGGCCATCGCCGCCGGGCGTTATGACCTGATCGTGCTCAATTTCGCCAACCCCGACATGGTCGGGCATACGGGTAACCTGGCCGCTGCGATCCGCGCGGTCGAGACGGTGGATCACGCGCTCGGTCGCATCGCCGAGGCGCTCGCTCGGGCCGGCGGCGCTCTCCTCGCCACTGCCGACCATGGCAATTGCGAGCTGATGCGTGACCCGCAAACCGGCGGTCCGCACACCGCCCACACCACCAATCCCGTGCCGGTGCTGCTCGCCGGCGCTGCTGCGCGAAGCCTCCGCTCCGGCCGGCTTGCCGACATCGCGCCGACACTGCTTGCCCTCCTCGGGCTGCCGCTGCCTCAGGAAATGACCGGCCAATCGCTGATCGCCGATGCGGAGCCTCCTCGGCGCTAGCCTGGTTGTTCTCGCTGCAGCCGGCCCGCCCGCCGCGCCGGCGC
>JBOHMK010000202.1:0-5100 GCA_050730115.1 Acetobacteraceae bacterium | reverse complement strand
GAATATCGAAGAAGCCCTGGATCTGCCCGGCATGGAGGTCCATGGTGAGGACGCGGTTGGCGCCCGCCTCGGTGATCAGGTTGGCCACCAGCTTGGCGCTGATCGGCGTGCGCGGCCCCGATTTGCGATCCTGCCGGGCATAGCCGAAATACGGAATGACGGCGGTGATGCGCCGCGCCGAACTGCGGCGCAACGTATCGAGCGTGATCAGGAGCTCCATCAGGTTGTCATTGGCGGGGTAGGACGTGGACTGGATCACGAACACGTCCTCGCCGCGCACGTTCTCGCGGATCTCGACAAACACCTCCATGTCGGCGAAGCGGCGGATGGCGGCGCGGGTCAGCGGCAGGTTGAGCTTGGCGGCAACGGCCTCGGCCAGCGGGCGGTTGCTGTTGGCGGCAACGATCTTCATCGAAAGAGGAGCCCGGTTACGGGCGTGCCGTGGGCGAGTGGGCGCGGCCGCCCACCTTCCAGTGTGCCGACTCCGACGCTCGAGGCCCGGCAATGCGTATTGGCGGTCGGCACACCAGCCTTTGTTTTCGGTGGCCTGCTGATGCCCTTTTGTTTGCTGCGAGGCGCAGCAAACGACGGGAGCGGCACCCTAGCACTCACTTTTGTTGTTGGATGATTCACCTTCGTGCCTGCCCTCACCCCTACCCCTCTTCCAGAGGGAGAGGGGAAATACGCGGTTCGTGCGGGTGAGGCCTGAATCAGCCATCTGCGATTCCCCGTACTAGCAACCGGACCGGGAGCTGTCCACGCGAGGGCGGATGCAAGCGCGGCCACCCGTCACGGTGCGACCCGTGCCTTCTCGATCAACTGCCTGAGCCCGAGTGCCGCCTGCTCGGCGATGGCCGGCGCCACTGCCGCCCAACTCGGTTCGATAGTCGCAGCCGGAACCTCGTTCAGTTGCACCACGCGTCCCCGTTCGCGCCCGTTGGCATCGCTCACCACCCATTGCAGTTCGACCCGCAGTTGGCCAGAGGCAGCCGGCGAGACCTGAACTTCGCCCTGCACCGAGAAGTCGGCACCTGCCTTGGCCGGCAGCAGGACCAGCGTCGGGTCGGGTAGTTCCCTTCTCACGGCACTGGCGAGCAACAGGTCGCCGTCGCCCGGCGCTTTGACCACGCCCGCGAAATAGACCTTGGCGGGCCGGTGCATCAGGCTCGCCGGGTTGCTGTGCTTGATTCGTCCGTCGATATCGGTCAGCAGCAAGGCGACCTTGGGGGCGTCCTCCGCGGCCGCGGCCTGGAGAGCGCCCGGATCGCCATCGGCCCAGGCCTTGGCAGCGACCGGTTTGCCCGTGACCGAGCCTTCCGGGTGTCGGGCGGGGCCGAGCACCGTGTAGTTGGGAATGACTTCGTCGTTCCGCAGGCTGGCCGTGATCCTGAGCTGCCAGTCGCCGGGATCCGCGGGTCGGGCGATGGCCGGCACAGTCCGGGCTGCCAGCTCTTTGGCGAGGTCGTCGGCGAAGCGGCGGCTGGCAGCGTCGGACAAGAGCGCGCCGGGCGGGCGTGGCACGGCGAGCAGCGGCGGCGGCGGCACGGCCAGACGGGCGGCCACCGGCCCGGGATTGCCCTGAAAGGGGCGCGGAAAATCCCCGCACCCGGCAAGACCGAATGCCACCGGCAGAACCAGGGCGAGCGCCCGCACGAGACGTGCTGCCGGAGGCGTGCTCGCGAGCCCGCACTTTCTCATCCGGTCGGTAGCATGATGATCGAGATCTGATGGCCGATCGGGCCGCCGCCAGAGAGCGTGCGCCGCCGGTGGCTGAAGAACTGGCCCGATTCGCGTGCGGTATCGAGCGCGATCGCCTCGAGGTTGCGGACCCCGGCGGCGATCAGGCGGCTGCGGCAGTAGCCCGGGAGGTCGAATTGCCAGCGCCCGGGTGAGCGGCCGAGGATGAAAAACCGTGCATCCGCCGCCTCACGGCCCAGCACCGCCTCGCGGAGATCTGGCCCAACCTCGTAGGATGCCTGCCGGATTGCCGGTCCGATCGCCGCCTGGATACGCTCGCGCACCCCACCCAGTGCCACCATCGCGTTCACGGTCGCTTCCAGGATCCCGGCGACGGCCCCGCGCCAGCCGGCATGGGCGGCGCCAATCACGCCGCATGTGGTATCGGCCAGGAGGACCGGTGCGCAATCGGCGGTGATCACGCCGAGCGCCAGCCCTGGCCGGTCGGTTACCATCGCATCGGCGGCCGGCTCCTCTCCGGGTTCCCAGGGCCCGGCCACCTTGACGGCCAGATTGCCGTGCACTTGGCGGACGCCGAACAGCCGCGCCGGCTCGGCACCGATCGTGTGCGCTGCCCGGGCGCGATTCTCGGCCACTGCTTCCGCCCGGTCGGGGCTATCGCGGCTGCAGTTGAGGCTGGCGAACGGGCCGGTCGAGACGCCGCCCCGGCGGGTGAAGAAGCCGTGTGGAACCCCGAGTGCGGGCACCGTCAGCGGCGCCGCTTCACCGCGCAGCGCGTGATTGCTCAAGGGGCGAACCCGGGCAGTGCGTGGCTGTGCGCGCTCGAGATCGCCAACACCTTGAAAAGCTGGCCCATGCCGTCCGGCTCGACCAGCCGTCTCCCGCCGGCAAGCAGCAAAGCGGCCTGGGCGGGTGAACGGCCACGGGCCAGCCGGTCGAGTCGCTGGAACAACCCGAGCCGGGTCAGGAACAGCCCTTGGGCGAGAGGTCCGGAAACGCTCGCCCCTTGCCCGCGCGCGGTCGCCGCGAAGGACTGGAAGTCCACGTGCGCCGAGAGGTCCGCGGTGCCGGGATCGGCCAGCGGGTCGGCCGGCCGGCCGTTGGCAAGAGCCTGCAAGCTTTCGCCGGGCGCACTCGCCGCAGGTCCATAATCGAGGAACAGCGCGGCACCCACCGCGGGATTGCGGTGGCCAGGGGCGAACCGGGCGCCGAGTGCGGCGGCCAGTGCGAGCGCGGGCTCGCAGACCTCGACGACGGCATCGAGCGGCGCCTCGCGAGGCGGCGGCGCTGCGGCCGGGCGTTCGATGAACCGGTTGCCCTGAACGAAGCGCTCGGTCCAGCCGCCTGTCCGGTGCACGAACTGCCGGATCGGCAGGGCGTCGAGGAACTCGTTGGCGAGCAGCAGCATCGGTCCGTCCGGGAGTTCCGTCCAGTCCGTGTGCCAAGTGGCGCCTGGAAGGGCTTTCGCTTGCTGGGCGCGAAGGCGGGGAGAGGTCTCTACGAGATGGACGCGGAGCGCGCGGCGGAACGGGACTGCGACCTCGGTTGCGGCGCGCAGCGCATCCTGCATCAGGGTGCCACGCCCGGGTCCCAGCTCGACCAGCAGCACCGGGTCGGGGCGGCCGAACGCCTCCCAGACGGTGGCCGCCCAGAGGCCCACGATCTCGCCGAACACTTGCGAGATTTCCGGGGCGGTTGCGAATTCGTGGAACGGGTCGCGGTTGGCGTAGTAGCGCGCGTTGGCGCGCTCCATGAACCGGTCAAGCCGCTGCGCGGGAGGCGCGCGGCGGACCGGTACCCGCTGGCGCTGTGGCCGAAGTCGTGCCTTCAGGGCGCCCTGTGCTCCGATTTGGACATCATCTGCCTGACATCATCCATCGCTTCGCCGAAGCGCTGGGTGAGAAGCTGGATCGCCTCGTTGTTCGCCCGCTGCACCAGCTCGCCGAGCTCTCTCATGTTGCTGATCGCACGTTCATAGGCATGCTTCATCCGCTCGACCTGCGCCGCCGTCTTCGCCTGCGGCGAGCCGGGAGCGGCCAAGGCCTGCATCGTCTGGGTCAGCTCCGCCAAGCTCTGCTGGACAATTTCCATGTGCCGCTTGGCATAGGCCTGGGCGCCCTCGAGCGCCACCCTATTGGCGGCAGAAAGCGCCTCCATGTTGCGCTGATAGGCGCGCATCAGCGGCTCCACATCGGCGAGCGAGGGCAGTTTCAGGTCGGCGAACAGGCTCGCAAAGTCCGGCTGGGCCGTTCTGCCGTGCCGTCCTTCCTGCCCTTCCCCTTTGGTAGCCATGAAGAATTCTCCCGGTTGGGCGTTGCTGCAACGCCACCGCTCCGGCGCTCGACACGCTCCGGCAGTGTGGCTCTACAAGCGGTTTCCGCGGCGCACACTAGCCGGTTTGGCAAGCGGCGGACAGTGGAGAGACGGGGAGATTCGTCGGTCGGAGGACGTTCAGGGTCCGGACGGCCCCGGGGGCGGCGGCTGGGGCGGCGGCTGGGGCGGCACGGAGGAGGGTGAGCCCGGGGGCTGCTGACCCTCCGTTGGCGGTTGGGGGGGCGTTGGCGCTCCGGGCGACGGCCCCTCAGCGGATGGCCCATCTGCCCCCCGATACTCCGCGTCGCCCGCCGCGGCTGCCGGCGCGGCGGCGCGGCTGCCGAACGGGAGCACCGCGAGCCATCCGGCGGCCCGCTCGGCCTGCGCGAGCGCCTGATCAAGCGCCGCCATTGTCGGGGCAAGGTCGGCGCTGTCGTCGCGCTCCCAGGCCCGGAGCGTCCAGAGCCAGACCGCGACCAGGCCTTTGATGCGCAGGCGTCCGGCGAGGCCGGCCGTGCTGGTGCCGGCCGCGTCCAGCATCCAGCGCATGCTGGCCTCTGTCCGGAGGGCCAGGAAGAGCGCCGTCTCGGGCCGGCACGGCAGGCTCCTCAACAGGGCAAGTACGCCCTCCCGGTGCGCCTGGAACAGGTCGAGCCGCCGCATCAGGAGGCCGAACAGCCGATCCCGCACCCCCTCTTCTCCGGCCGGCTCACCGAGAGCGGCGGCATCGGCGAGGCGGCCGAAACGGACCAGGACGGCGAGCCGCGAAGGAAAGCGGAGCCTGGCGCGGGCCATCGAAAGACCGGCCTCGCGGGCCGCGGCGGCGATCTGGAGGTTGCGCCAGCCGTGCTGGGCCGCAAACCGGAAGCAGGCGCCGATCAGGGCCTGATCGAAGGCCGGATCGTCGAGCGGCGCGGTGGCGGGAGCGGGAGTGTCCGACATCGCGGGCTATCCGGCGAGCTCGCGGGAGCGCAGCGTCGCCGCGGCGACCGCGCGCGAAAGGGCGGCCGGCCAGGCGCTCTCGTCCATCAAGACCTCGAGCGCACGTTCGGTGGTGCCGCCAGGGCTGGTGACCGCGCGGCGGAGCGC
>JBOHMK010000201.1:0-2556 GCA_050730115.1 Acetobacteraceae bacterium | reverse complement strand
GATCAGTGATTCGGTGACCGGGGGTGCGCTGCACATCGAGCCCGGCATTTGGATACACCAGCCGGCGACGACCGCGCATTCAGAAACGCCACCGACGGGATACGAGATCGTCTTTCGCTTAGGGTCGATTCCCCACGGTAACGCGATCCTGGCCAAGGGAGTTGCACGGCCTTTCAGCGGACCCCCGACGCTGCCGACGGCAACCGCCGCGTACAACGGCTCAATTTTTCCATCGTTCAACAGCACGCCATTTGCGGTTGGGGCGCCGATTTTTGCGCCTGATACGTCGGAATTCAACCTGCCGCCCCCGCCGCCGCCGGCCCCAACGCACGGGTTTTCCCAGTACACCCTTACCAACCCTGCGTCGGCCTCGAATCCGCGGACACCGTTCGGCGACGTGCCGGCCGTGCCGTTGCCGCCGGCGACAGGCGGCGTCTTGATCCAGGATGTCGTCAACGATCCAATCAAGCTATTGCAGGGCGCCGTCGCGCAACAGCAGGTGGACGGGTGCACCTTCGACGGTGTCGCGATCAACATCAGCTCGCAGACGCCGGTTGTGTACGGAACGACGCCCAATCAAGCGGCGCCGACGGTTTCAGTTGCGGTACCGGACGGAGGCGGCGGGATCGAGAACATTCCGTTCCTCACGGCAAATGCCAACTCGGCGCTGGTGTATGCGACCTTCTGGATCACCAACGTGCACCACCCGAAGTGGCGCGAGCCGCGGCTGCAATTGCAGTATGCGCAGATGGTCTTGCTGAATTTCCCGATTCTCCTCGCGGCGCCGCCGCCGCCCAACTTCAGTTGGCCACACATCACGGTGGCGACGCTGCATAAGGTGTTCGGTTAATACCAGTCGGCCATGAGGCCGACTGGTATGCGCCTGGGGTTGGTGGGGCGGCCGCGCGCGAAATCAAAAGGATACCAGCCGGCGGTCCGCCCATCGAAGAGTCCTTCTTGCGGCCGGCTGGTATCAGACCGCATCGGCGCCTGTGCCGGCGTGACCGCCGGCGCACGTGATCAAGTTTCCGGCGTCGCGCCCGTGCCGCGGCCTCATTCCAGCCACTTCTACAGACTCGAGGCGAGAAACGAAATCGTCTCTGCTGATACCGACCAGCCTCCCGGCTGACCGGTATCGAGTCTTAATTTCGCGCGTCGCCGCCACACCAACCCCCACTGCAACTCCGAGCGCGATACCGCTCCGCACGAGCAAGCTTCGTGCTCGGCGGCATGCGGCATCCAGACGGCCGCGTCGAAGGCTCCCCGGCGACGCTTTCTCAGAGCGGGATCGGTTCGCAATCGTGCCGTGTGGCGCCGGCTTCGCCTTCGCGCCACAGCCAATAGACGTTACGGCCGTCGCCGTTCACCGCAACCACGCGGTGCCGGTCGCAGGTGTCGATCGCGTGGATGGTGATGCGTCCGATCAGGCCGCCCCGCATCGCGCGCATGTCCTCCACCGCTTCCGAAACGGCGTCGTGCACGCTCGCACCCTTCTTCATGTAGAGAACGATGGCGCGCGCAGTGCCGCAACGGATCGCCATCTCGCCGACCCCGGTGCAGGCGGCGGCGCCGTAGCGCGTATCGGCATAGGAGCCGGCGCCGATGATCGGCGTGTCGCCGAGGCGGCCGGGATGCTTCCATTGCCAGCCGGAGGTGCTGGTTCCGGAAGCGATCGCTCGTTCCTGATCGCGGGCGATGAACACGGTCGTCCCGGCCGGGTGATCGGGCTGCACCTGGGCCTGAACGTGGGCGATCAGGCCGCTCTCCGGCCAGCGGGCACGCGCCGGGCCGGTGACCGCCTCCTCGAACCAGGCCTGCCAGGCCGCGCGGGCATGCGGGAGGAGATTATCGGCCGTCTCGGCTCCGATCTCGCGGGCGAACATCTCGGCACCGCGACCGACCAGGAACACGTGCGGCAGCTTATCCATCACCGCGCGGGCGATCGAGACCGGATGCAGGAATCCCATCACCGCCCCGACCGCGCCGGTGCGAAGGGAAGTGCCGTCCATCATCGAAGCATCGAGCTCGACCTCTCCCAGGATATTCGCCCAGCCGCCGCGCCCGACCGTGCGCACCCGCTCGTCCGCTTCGACCAGGCGGATGCCGGCCTCGATCGCATCGAGGGCCGGGCGGCCCTCGGAGAGCAGGCGTGCGGTGGTGTCGGCACCCGGATAGCCCTCAGAATTGGTCAGCAGGATCATTCCGGACTCCCACTTCCGGGTGCGCTCAGACGACCAGCGCGGCGCGATGCGCGGCGGCGCGCTGCCAGGCCGCGGCTTCATCTTCGTCGAACAACTCGGTGAGCTTCTTCATCATCGTGCCGCCGAGCTCCTCGGCATCAACGATGGTTACGGCGCGTCGGTAATAGCGCGTCACGTCGTGCCCGATGCCGATCGCAACCAACTCGACGAACTCGTGGGCTTCGATGTCGCGGATCACTTCCCGCAAGTGCTTCTCGAGATAGTTGCCGGCATTGACGGAGAGGGTGGAATCGTCGACCGGCGCGCCGTCACTGATGACCATCAGGATGCGCCGGTGCTCGGGCCGGGCAAGGAG
>JBOHMK010000200.1:0-6179 GCA_050730115.1 Acetobacteraceae bacterium | reverse complement strand
GACCAGCGGATGCCGGCTTGCGACCTCGCGCCGTTGGGCCTCGGCCGCACGTTCCGCATCGGCAAGCGTCGGCTCTCCCGGTCCGGCCACCAAGCCGATCGTCCATCGGACGCCGGTGCTGCCATGGAGGAACCGGGCAAGCCGCGCCGCCAGGTCC
Source organism: Acetobacteraceae bacterium (assembly GCA_050730115.1). Lineage (GTDB taxonomy): Bacteria > Pseudomonadota > Alphaproteobacteria > Acetobacterales > Acetobacteraceae > JAKAWQ01. The sequence continues at coordinate 6,022 of JBOHMK010000200.1, read as the reverse complement.
CGGGGCGCTTCACGGTCGGGGTGAATCTCGATCACCGGCGGGGCGAACCGTACCAGGTGGACATGGTGCAGAAGTTCCGCCGCCAGCAATGCTTCTCGCGCCTCGGAGGCCAGTGCGACGACCGCCCGGAAGCTTCCAGGCAGTGAAACCGGCGCCGCGGCCTCGGCGGCAACCGCACCGCTGCCGAGCGACGCAAGCTGGACCGGTGCCTGCCTCGGGGCGGGCGAGGGGAGGGAAGACGGGGGCGCGCTCGCGGCCGCGCCCTCTCTGAGCAGCGTCCTGACCAGCTCACCCGGCGGCGGCAAGTCGGCAACATAGCAGAGCCGGATCAGGATCATGTCGGCGGCCGCCCGACGGTCCGGCGCGCTTTCAACTTCGTGCACGCCTTTGAGCGCCATTTGCCAGGCCCGCGCCAGTATCGGCACGGACAGGCGTTCCGCCAGTGCCGCGCCGCGCGTGCGCTCGGCCTCCGGCAATTCGGGATCGTCCTTGAGCGTCGGGATCGCCTTGAGCCGGCTCAAATTGTGTAACAGCCCGAGCAGATCGGCGAGCAGCAAACCCGGATCCGCCCCCCGTGCATACGCCGCATCCGCCACTGAGAGCGCTCTCTCGGGCCTGCCGCCCAGCACCGCTTCCAGGAGATCGAACACCGCCTCCCGCTCGGCCATCCCGAGCATGCCGGCTACCGCCTCGGCGGCGATTGGCGCGTCACCCGCCTCGCGCGCAATCGCCTGGTCGAGCAGCGAGAGACCGTCGCGCATCGAGCCGTCGGCCGCGCGCGCAATCAATGCCAATGCTTCCTTGGTGACGGCCACCCCCTCGGCCGCGGCGACGCGCGCGAACTGCGCGGCGAGCTCGGCCACTGTAAGCCGCCGCAAATCGAAACGCTGGCAGCGTGAGAGGACCGTGAGCGGCACCTTGCGGACCTCGGTGGTTGCGAACACGAACGCGACGTGGGGCGGCGGCTCCTCGAGCGTCTTCAAGAGTGCGTTGAATGCATTGCGTGACAGCATGTGGACTTCATCGATGATGAAGACGCGCTTCCTGGCCTCGAGCGGGCGAAAGTGCGTCGCCTCGATGATCTCGCGCACGTCGTCGACCCCGGTGCGCGAGGCGGCGTCCATCTCGACGACATCCGGGTGCCGCTCGGCCAGGATCGCCTTGCAACTCGGGCAGATTCCGCACGGCTCCGCCGTCGGGCCGCCGTTGCCGTCGGGGCCGGTGCAATTGAGCGCCCGCGCGATGATCCGGGCCGTGGTTGTCTTGCCGACGCCGCGCACTCCGGTCAGCATGAAGGCGTGGGCCACCCGCCCGGTTGAGAAGGCATTGGTGAGGGTGCGCACCATTGCCTCCTGGCCGATCAGCTCGGAGAGCCGGGCCGGCCGGTACTTGCGCGCCAGTACCCGATAGGCTTCGGCGGCACCGCCGCCTGCGCTGAGGCCTGGGCCGCTGAGGCCTGGGCCGCTGAGGCCTGGGCCGCTATCGAACAGGCCAGGCCCGGCAGGCGGGCGTGGTTCCTCGGTCTGACCGGACATGCGATCCTGCTTGGCCTCCTCGACGCCAATCCTGCCCGAACATGTTATGGCCCGGGCATGTTGTGGGCCGGGCGCACCGTCAGCACCACCCGAAGTGCAAACCCACCTAAGTACAGAACCTTGGGGGTGGCAAATTGCGGGGGTGGAGGGCCGGGCAACAACCCAGGCGGAAACTCGTTACGGCTGCTTCCTTCCGGACCTGACCGGGTTGGCGAGGCGCCCGTCCGTTGCCGACCCTCCACGCCCCACATAGCACGCCGGCGCTGCCGCGTCAGCGTGTTGCCGCTCCCGCCGGCGCGTGCGAACGTTCGCGCTCTCGCCAACGCGCGCAAAGCCCGTGAACCTGACCCTCGCTCGCCGTCCCAATCCCTATACCGGAAGCCCGCTCGATCGCGCCGTGGCGCGCCGCGATGACAAAGAGTGGATCGCGGCGGCTCTCGCCGCTCCCGAGAGCCTCTTCCTCCCGCTGTGGCAGGCGAGGAACCTGATCCAGGATGCAGATCCAGGTGCGCCGACCGCGGTGTTCCTTTCCGCCGCCACCGCCGGGCCCTGTTGCGCCGCCGACGGCACCGGTCCCTATCCCTGGGCATTCCTCGGCCTGTTCGATGGCCGTCCGCTGTTCGCGTTCGATCTCGGCGCCACCGACCCCGCTTCCCTGTTTTCAGGGCTGCCGGGCCATTTCATAGACCTGCGCACGGTTCCCGGCCTGCTGCCGGAGGCCGAGGCTGCGATGCTCGCGCACGCCCGCGGCCTGATGCACTGGCGGAGCCGCAGCCGCTGGTGCGGCGTCTGCGGCACTCCGTGCCTGCCGGCCTCGGCGGGCAACGTGATGCGCTGCAGGGCTTGCGGCACCGAGCATTTTCCGCGTACCGATCCCGCCGTCATCATGCTGGTCACCGACGGCTCCCGCGCCCTGCTCGGCCACTCGCATCGGTTCCCGCGCGCCGCGATGTACTCGACCCTCGCCGGCTTTGTTGAACCGGGTGAAAGCCTCGAAGAGGCGGTCGCACGTGAGGTCAGTGAAGAGACCTCCGTCCGGGTCGGCCGGGTGCAGTATCATTCGAGCCAGCCCTGGCCGTTTCCCGGCTCGATCATGCTCGGCTTCTATGCCGAGGCGGTGACCACGATGATCACGCTGCAGACCGAGGAACTTCGCGATGCCCGCTGGTTCAGCCGCGCCGAGATCGCGGCCCATGAGAGCCTCGGCTTCAGCCTGCCGCGCCGCGACTCGATTGCGCGTCGGCTGATCGAGGATTGGATGGCGGACGACTGAGCAGCGTCCGGGCGGTCGCCGATGCGGCTTTGGCCGCTGAGGTTGCTGGCGCTCGGCCGGTGCACATTCCGTGAGCGTCAATCCGCCCCGGTGACACCTCGGCTCGCGGCCGCCGGATAGACGCCGAGAATGCGGGTCTCGCGCGAGAAGAATGACAGCTCCTCGAGCGCATTGCGAAGGCCGGGCTGTTCCGGGTGCCCTTCGACATCGCAAAGAAACTGCGTCGCCGTGAACTCTCCGTTCAGCATGTAACTTTCGAGTTTGGTCATGTTGACGCCATTGGTCGCGAACCCGCCGAGCGCCTTGTAGAGCGCGGCCGGCACGTTGCGCACGCGAAACACGAAGGTCGTCATCATCCCTGAGGGATCCCGGGTCGGAGCCAGCGGCGTGGGCGCCATGACGTAAAAGCGGGTCGTGTTGTGGGCTGCGTCCTCGACATTCGAACGCAGGATTTCGAGCCGGTAGATCCGGGCGGCCAGTGCCGAGGCGATCGCCGCGTCCTGGTTCCGATTCCATTGTGCGACCAGCGCCGCCGCCCCGGCGGTGTCGGCCTCGACCACCTGGCTCGCACCGAGCTCGCGGATCAGGCCGCGCACCTGCCCGAGGGCCACCGCATGCGAATGGATCCGGCGGACATCCTCGAGCCGTGCGCCCGGAGGGGCCAAAAGGCAATGCTCGACCCGCTGAAAATGCTCACCGATGATGTAAAGGCCGCTTCCGGGCAGGAGATGATGGATGTCCGGCACCCTGCCTGCGAGGCTGTTCTCACAGGGCAGCATGGCAAGCCCGGCCCGCCCTTCCCGCACCGCGTCGATCGCGGCCTCGAAGGTTTCGCAAGGCAGCGTCTCCCGGCCGGGACAGGCGGTGCGACAGGCGAGATCGGAATAGGCCCCGGGCCGTCCCTGGAAGGCGATGCTGCCGTTCACCATCCTGCCGGAGTCGCCTGCCCGGTGATGCCCGTCTTCGCTCATTTCCCGCCGCCACGCCCCCGCCTTGCCGTGCGCCGGGCCCGGGTTGATGGGCGGCGCCGGTTTCCTTATGGTGCGTTGCACCGTAGGAGGCTGCCGGCGTGGCCGCAACGAAGCGGGCCGCTTGCGTCTTCGCTCGGGTCGCAAGCGAACGGAACACGCCGCATGGACAGTCTGAAGGTCAATATGCTCATCGCCAGTATCCTGGTGGCCGGCATCGCCTTCATGCTCACCAAATTCATCGCCGAGGCCGTGATCAGTCCGGGCGAGCTTGCCAAGCCGGCGTTCATGGTCGCCGAGACGGCTGCCCCCGCGACCGCGGCCGCCAAGCCCGCGGGCGTGCCGGACATCATCCCTCTGCTCGCCAAGGCGAATGTCAAGGCAGGCGAGCAGTTCGTTTCCGAGGTCTGCGCCGCCTGCCACAACTACACCAAGGGCGAGGGCGCCAAGATCGGCCCCGATCTTTATGATGTGGTCGATCGCCCGCGCGCTTCCGTGAAGGGCTTCAATTACTCCGATGCGATCAAGAAGCTCGGCGGCAACTGGACCTTTCACAACCTCAATCTCTGGCTGCATGATCCGCAGGCGGTCGCCCCCGGCACGCGCATGACCTATACCGGCATCAAGGACACAAATACGCGTGCCGACGTGATTGCCTTCCTGCGCACACTCTCCCCGAACCCGGTGCCGTTGCCGAAGGTTGCCCCGGCAGCGGCCAAGCCGGCGGCCGCGAAACCGGCAGCGACCGCGCCTGCTGCACCTGCTGCGGCGGCGCCCGCGGCGGCGAGCGCCGCTGCCAAGCCCGCCCTGCCGCCGAGCTTCGCCGCCCGGATCGACAAGGCGAACGTCAAGCAAGGGGAGCAGTTCGTCTCCGAGGTCTGTGCCGCCTGCCACAACTACACCAAGGGCGCGGGCGCCAAGATCGGCCCCGATCTCTATGACGTTGTCGGGCGCGAGCGCGCGTCGGTCAAAGGCTTCGACTACTCGAGTGCCATCAAAAAGCTCGGCGGCACCTGGACCTATGGGAATCTCGATGACTGGCTGACCGACCCGGCAAAGGTTGCTCCCGGCACGCGGATGACGTTCCCCGGCATTCCGCAGGCGCCGCTCCGCGCCGACGTGATTGCCTTTCTGCGCACGCTCTCTCCGCACCCCGAGCCTCTTCCCGCGGCCCCGGCCAGCACGCCGTAACGCGCTTGGCTGAGGCCGACCCGTCGGCCTTTCTCGCCGCCGCCGCAGCAGCGGCCGACGCGGCGGGCGCGGCGTTGCGACCCTGGTTCCGGGCGCCGCTGCCGGTTGAACAGAAGGCCGATCGCAGTCCGGTCACGCGCGCCGACCGCGCCGCCGAAGCGGCGATGCGCGGCGTGCTGGCGCGCCACTTCCCCGATCATGGCCTGTGCGGAGAGGAACTCGGCCACGAGCGCCCCGAGGCCCGTTTCTGCTGGGTGCTCGACCCGATCGATGGCACTCGCGCCTTCATCACCGGCCGTCCGATCTTCGGCACGCTGGTCGCACTCCTCGATGCGTGCCGCCCGGTCCTCGGTGTCATCGACCAGCCGGTCACGGGTGAACGCTGGATTGGCCTTGCGGGCAGTGCAACCCGATTCCATGGCCCGTTCGGCGGCCACGCCGGCTGCCGGCGGTGTGCGGGAATTGCGCTCGCCGAAATTTCCTCAACCAGTCCGGAGATGTTCTCCGCGGAGGAGTCTTCCCGTCTCGCGCGACTGCAGTCGGCCTGCCGCCGCACGAGCTGGGGCGGTGACTGCTACGCCTACGGGTTGCTGGCGCTCGGGATGATCGACATCGTCGCCGAATCGTCATTGAAACCCTGGGATTGGGCCGCACTCGTGCCTATCGTGGAAGGTGCGGGCGGGCGGATCACCGACTGGCAGGGCAGCGCGTTGGCGCCGGACTCGTTGGGCCAGGTGCTCGCGGTCGGCGATCCGGCCCTGCTCGAGCCGGCTCTCAAGCTGCTCTCGGCCTGAGCAACCGTTCGCGCAGCGGAGGATTCCATGCGCCGCCGCACGTTTCTCGCCAGCCTTCCGTCCGGCCTGATGGCTGCCCGCGCTCGCGCCGCTGCCCCGCCGCCTCTCCGCACCGAGGGTGCCCGGACCGATGCCGTCTCGGTACTCGGCCCGCCTGCCCTGCCGCCGGGCTTCGCGCATTTTCCCTACGTCGTACCCGACGCTCCCAAGGGCGGCACGGTCACGTTGTTCGCTTTGGGCGGCTTCGACAGCTTCAATCCC
>JBOHMK010000199.1:0-1614 GCA_050730115.1 Acetobacteraceae bacterium | reverse complement strand
GCGCAGGATCCAGCCGCGGATGTTGTGGATGTTGCGGCCGGTGGAGAGGTCCATCACGGTATCGGCGCCCCAGCGGATCGCAAAGACCAGTTTTTCCACTTCTTCGGCAGCGCCTGAGGTGACGGCGGAATTGCCGATATTGGCGTTCACTTTGACCAGAAAATTGCGACCGATGATGGTGGGCTCGAGTTCGGGGTGGTTGATATTGGCGGGGATGATGGCGCGGCCGCTTGCAACTTCGGAGCGGACGAACTCAGGCGTGATGAAGGGGGGGATCGCGGCGCCGAAATCCTCGCCGTCGGCGCGCCGCTCGAGAGCGCCCTCGGCTGCGGCGGCGCGGCCGAGATTTTCGCGGTGGGCGACGTAGATCATTTCCTCGGTGACGATGCCGAGGCGGGCAAATTCGAGCTGGGTGATCGGCCGGCCTGACGGCCCGGCCCTGACGTCGAGCGGAGCCGGACAAGGCGGAAGGAGGTGCTCGGCGGCGACATTGCCGTTGTCGGCGGGTTGCACGGGGCGGGCGGGGACGGAAGCGGGGTTGCGGCGGCCGATCCAGCCGGCGCGGACCGGGGGCAGGCCGAGAGCGAGGTCGATCGCCGTCGCCGGGTCCGAATAGGGGCCGGACGTATCGTAAAGGCGGAATGGAGGCTCCTGCGATGCAGGATCGAGCAGGACTTCGCGGAAGGGCACGGCAAGGTCGGGCCGATCGGGGGCCGTAACATAGACCTTGCGTGAGCCGGGAACCGGTCCGCGGGTGACGGTGGTCGGGCGGGCCGTGGACTTGCCGTGGGCGGTCACTGGATTCTCCTTGCTCGCGGGTGCCGGGGCGGGAGGGTTTGCCGTGATGCGCCCGTCCCTCCGCCGGCATGACCCGGTTCAGGTTCGCAGGGTCACCGCGCTGTCCTTGACGTATTCGGACCGGCGGAATCTCAGCCCCCTGACGGGGCTCCCCTCGGTGGCGCGAGAATCGGGAATCAGACCGGAGATGTCAATGGCGGAGCGGTGTCACGGGGGCGGAACCGGTTGGCACCATTCCGGACGCATGATGCTACGGAAGTCGTGAGAACGGCCGGAACGGCATCGACCAGTTCCTGGGAGGTTGCTGAAAAACGGTGTCGCGGCTGCGGCCAGGAAAATATGCGGGGCTCTGCCCCGCACACGGCCAAAGGCACGCCTTTGGAATCCCTTCTCTTAAGCCGAACTTCCTGTGGTCCAAAATCGTAAGTGACTAATCAGCGACGAGCAGCCGAGGTGTGAGCCGGGGGTCACTGGCTACACGGCGAGGCCGAGCAGCGCGAGGGCTTGGCGCTGGATCGGTGTCGCCATGGTGAGGACGGTCAGCGGATAGTCTGGCGTGATCGCGGTGACGATGGTATTGCGCGCCAGGCTGGCCAGATCGGCGAGCCCAGATCGGCGAGCCCAGATCGGCGAGCAGGGTGCGGACGCTGTGCACGGGCAGGCCGTGCGGGGTGACGCCGGTGGTCTCTTTGCTGATCGCTGCCGGTGAGCGCTCGGCCTTGGCGGCGATGCTCGCGCGCTCTGCCGCGACAGCCTCTTTGTCAGCGTCGTCGAATAACATCGGCGCCAGCTTCTGCCGCATGTGCCATTCGAAAT
>JBOHMK010000198.1:0-3225 GCA_050730115.1 Acetobacteraceae bacterium | reverse complement strand
CTAGAGTTCTCCTGACGGACGTCCCACGCCGACGGCGCGCTCGGAGGATGACATGGAAGTTCTGTACCCGCACTGTGCCGGCCTCGACGTTCATAAAGAGACGGTCGTTGCCTGTGTTCGCCACATGACGGGCGGAGCCGGCCAAGGTTCCGCCGGCGTCAGCCGGTGGAATGCCGTCGGAGGGGGCACGGTCAGACGCGAGGTCCGCACGTTCAAGACGATGACGACCGATCTGCTGGCCTTGTCGGAGTGGCTGGCCTCGGAAGGCTGCACGCATGTCGTGATGGAGGCGACCGGCGTCTACTGGAAGCCGGTCTGGCACATCCTGAGCGACGGCGACTTCGCGCTCACGCTGGCCAATGCGGCGCACGTCAAGAACGTGCCGGGCCGCAAGACCGACATCAACGATGCCACCTGGCTGGCCGATCTGCTGGCGCATGGCCTGATCCGCGGCAGTTTCGTTCCCGACGCCGCAACCCAAGAGCAACGCGGCCTGCTGCGCACCCGCAAGCAACTGGTGCGCGAGCGAGCCAGCCACGTCCAGCGGCTGCAGCGGACGCTGGAGGACGCCAATATCAAGCTCGACTCGGCGGTCTCCGACCTCACCGGGCTGAGCGGGCGGGCCATGATCGAGGCGCTGATTGCCGGCGAGACCGACCCCGCCAGGCTGGCGGAGCTGGCCCATCGGCGGATCAAGTCCTCGCCCGAGACCCTGCGCGAGGCGTTGCGGGGGCGGGTCACGAGCCACCACCGCTTCCTGCTCGCCCTCCACCTCAAGCAGATCGACGTCCTCGACGAAGCCATCGCTGGGATCGATCAGGAGGTCGACGCCCATGTCGAACCCTTTCGTGCCGCGATCGCACAGTTGAAGACCATTCCGGGGATCGGTGATCTCGGCGCCTGCGTGATCCTCGCCGAGATCGGCACCGACATGAGTCGCTTCCCGACCCAGGGGCACCTGATCTCGTGGCCAGGGCTGTGTCCGAGCAACGACGAGAGTGCCGGCAAGCGCCGCTCCAGCCGGATGCGCAAGGGAGCGCCCTGGCTGAAGACGACGCTGATCCAATGTGCCTGGGCGGCAGCCCGCAAGAAGGACAGCTATCTCCAGGCGCAGTTCCACCGCCTGCGCTCACGGCGCGGCGCCAAGAAAGCCATCGGCGCCGTTGCCGCCTCTATGCTGACCGCCGCCTATCACATGCTCAAGGACGGCACCTTCTACCAGGACCTCGGCGCCGATCACTTCGACCGCCGCGCCAAGGGCACCGCGACCAAGCGCCTGATCGCCAGGCTCGAGAGCCTCGGCTATGATGTTACCCTCACGCCAGTCGTCGCGTGACCGAAGGAGTTTCTTTCTAGGAGGCGCGAGGTTGCAGCAATTCTTTCAGCTTTTCGACTTCTCTGGCGCACAGAACTACATGCCAGAGATTCTGCTGGGCGCCGCCATAACGATCGAGCTTACGATATGCGTCAGCGTGCTGTGCTTGATCATCGGCATGATAATCGCACTGTTGCGGCTGAGCCGCGTGCGCATCCTGCGGCTCGCTGCGGGAGTGTATGTTGAAGCACTTCGAGGGACCCCGCTGCTCCTGCAGTTGTTCTACGTGTACTTTGTTCTTCCCGCCGTCGGGCTCCGCATTCCGGCTTTCGCGGCCGGGGTGATCGCGCTCACTCTGAACTATTCCGCTTACGTGTCGGAAGTGTATCGAGCTGGAATTAAGGCAGTGCCGAAGGGCCAGGTCGAGGCCGCGCACGCCCTCGGCCTCTCGCGCGGCAGGACAATGCGCCTCGTCGTGCTCCCTCAGGCAATGCGAATCGTCATTCCGCCTTTGGGGAACTATTTCATTTCTCTCTTCAAGGATACTGCCCTCGCTTCCACGATCACGGTTCACGAATTGATGTTCAGCGGGCAGGACATTGCGTCAACAAATTTCCAATATTTCGCCGTGTACACAATCATCGGTCTGATCTACCTTTTCATGTCGTACCCTGGATCTCTGTTCGTGCAGTACCTGGAGCGCCGAATGGAGGTCGGATACGCGACGCCGAGAGCCGCCCGGGCCGCCGAGGTCAGCCAACCCTCATAACCGAGTTGCCTGCGGCTCAGCGCGCCGGCAGTGCCGAGGACACCGCCGCAGCCGGCACCGGCCGGCCACGGCGTTCTGCCGTGTTCGCAATGGGATCGCCCCGCCCTGCTTCCCTTCATCGGCCGCCGCTTGAAGGCGAAATCGTCCTTGGCTAGACGGACGTTCATGGCAGTCGTCCTCGGCAAATGGACCAAGCCCCGATCGGGACCCGCGGCGACGTCCCGCACGAAACCCCCGGAGTTCTTGCGGTGCAATATGATCGCCCGGAAGCGAGATGAAAAATGCCGATCAGCTCCGCCAGCCACGCGCTGGAGGCGTATCCATCCGAGGTGATACGTGCAATCAGCAATGCTGGCCTGAGCACGTGACCGTGCATCCGTCCGCCGAGCGGCTGACCACGCTGCGTGCCGAGCTGGTGCGGCAGGGGGTGGATGGCTGCCTGGTGCCACGCGCCGACGAGCATCTGGGCGAATATGTGCCGCCGTCGGCCGAGCGGCTGGCCTGGCTCACAGGCTTTACCGGCTCGGCAGGGCTTGCCGTGGTTCTGCCCGACCGGGCGGCGCTGTTCACCGACGGCCGTTACGTCACGCAGGCGGCGGCGCAGATCGACCCCGCGCTCTGGCAGGTCCGGCACGTCACCGCCGAGCCACCGCCCGGCTGGATCAAGGATGCGTCTCCGGGCGCCAGAGTCGGCTACGACCCATGGCTGATCGGCGAGGAGGCGCTGGCCCGGTATACCGCGGCGGGGCTGGCGATGGAGGCGCTGGAGCGCAACCCAGTGGATGCGGTGTGGCCCGACCGGCCGCCGCCGCCCGCCGGCCCGGCCGTCCCCTACCCGCTCGCACTGGCCGGCGAAGATGCCGAGGAGAAACGGGCCGGCATTGCCGAGGCGCTGCGCGAAGCGGGCCAGGATGCCGCGATCATCAGCGACCCGGCCTCGATCGCCTGGCTGTTCAACCTGCGCGGCGAGGACGTGGCGTTCACGCCGGTGGCACTCGGCTTCGCGCTGATGCGCGCCGACGCCACGGCCACGCTGTTCATGGCGCCGGCCAAGCTGCCCGCCGTGACCCGCGCGTGGCTCGGCAACGCGGTCGCCTGCGAACCCCGCGCGGCCCTGCCGGCGGCGCTCGCCGCCCTGCGC
>JBOHMK010000197.1:0-3427 GCA_050730115.1 Acetobacteraceae bacterium | reverse complement strand
ATCCCACGCCTGCAGGGTCAGCGCGTTGCCGCACGGGTCCAGAGGTCCGGCTGGTGGCGGGCCTGCGACCGCGCCGGTATTGATCGTGTACGTCGTGCGGTCGGGCCAGGCCGCCGGCGAGCGAGATCTCGAGGCTGACGCGGGTGCGCCGATGGGGCGGCGGAGTGTGTGTTCTCCGGTTTCTTGGGCGCCAAGCCGTTGATTTTGCGTTGATCCGCCAATCGGAGTGAGAGGATTCGAACCTCCGGCCCCTGCGTCCCGAACACAGTGCTCTACCAGGCTGAGCTACACTCCGGGCGGCGATGGCGTATAGCCGCGCGCGGCTTAGAAGAGAAGGCCCTTCCGCAACATGCCGTGCACGCCCTTCTCGCCGTTCACGGTCTGCGTGACGTGGAAATCGACCGCCAGAGAGCAGAACTGATACGCCTCTTCGGGCGAGAGGTTGCTGCGCGAGGTGATGAACCGGATCATCTCCCTGAGCGCCTGCTTCATCGCGAGATCGAGATCCTGGTTCATTCCCATGCTGATGTAATGCGTCGGCGTCTCGGCACGCGGATAGGTGATGAGTGGCGCGGCACTGCCGGTGGGCCTCTTGTGCAGAATAGGGGTGAAAGTGCCGTTCAGGCAGATCTCGAGCGCATTGATGCAGACTTCGCCATCTCCCTGCACTCCATGCCCGTCGCCAACCGAAAGATTGGCCCCGGGATGGTGCACCGGCAGGAACAGCCGGCTGCCGGCAGTCAGCTCCTTGTTGTCGAGGTTACCGCCGTGCTCACGCGGCTCGATGGTCGAAATCCGCCCGTAATGGGCGGGCGGGGCAACCCCGATCACCCCGAAAAATGGTGCCAGCGGAACCTCGGTCCCCCACGGCAGCCGGCAGCTCAACCGCGCCCGGTCGACCGGAAGGTGGGAGAGAAAGTGCTTCGGGAAATCCTCCGGCAGCGTGCCCGCGAGCGGACGGAAGCCGCAATAGCCCCAGTCTGCGCCGAGCGTGATCTCCTCGATCCGGAGCTCCAGCATGTCGCCCGGCTCGGCGCCGGCGATCGCCACCGGGCCGGTCATGATATGCCCGCCGAGCCGCGGCAGGTTGGCCCTGTGGATCGCCGCGAGTGCCGGGGGAATTTCCATGCCCGAGCCCGCCGGCGGCATCACTTCGGGGCTCCCAGAGACGCATTCGAACACCACCGTCTCGCCCGAGTTGACGGTTGCAACGGGCGCCAATGCCGCATCGAACGTACCCCAGTGAACGGTTGCCGGCGTCGCCGGGACGCGATGGCGTGCCATGGCGGGATCAGGCTGCGGGTTCGAGGTGAGGGCGGAGCTGGCCGGCCAGGAAATCGACGCCGGAGCCGCGGCCGAGCGCCCGAAGCGATGAGAGAAGTGTTGCCGCCGATGCGCGGCCGATTACCGGAACTGCCAACTCGAAGAACTTGTCATCGAGCTCGGCGTCGCTGAGCGGCGCCTCCGGGTCACCCTTTCGCGTGCGCTGAAAGTGGCGAAGGCTGCGTCCGCCCTTGGTCTCGACTTCGACCACCGCCGAACGGCGGCGCGGAAAGAGGGCCTCGCACTCCGGATCGATCGCCATTTCGATCCGTGACATCAGCGCCTGGACCTCTGGATCGCGAAGACGCTCAGGACAGAACGCATCCAGCCGCACGCTCCCGTGCACGAGCGCGCTGGCGGTGCAGAACTGGGTGCTGAAACGCCCCTCGAACGGGCTCGCAACCTTCGATCGGTCGGTGACTTCGATTGCCGCCCGATACGTTCCGATCCTGATCCGGGTTACGTCTTGCGGGAGCAGGTGATGTTCCGCCGCCAGCGCCAGCAGTGCATCGATAGCCGGAAAGATGTGCCCGCAGCAGCCGTGATTCTTGAATGTCATCAGAGTGATGTTATAGCGTTCGCCGAGGCCGTCGAGGGCCGCTTCCCAGTCCGGCTGGTCGCTCATCGCCTGGCCGAACCCTGCTGGCCCGTCCAGGGCGTCGGGCGCGCCCGTGACCCCCTCTGCGGCCGCGAGCGCGGCGAGCGCCCCGGCCTCGGCGGCGTGGCCCGGATGCAGGGGCTTCGACATCGACTCCGATCGGAAGGCGACCTTGAGCCCGGCTGCGAAGGTGGCGGCAGTGGCCAGTGCGTGCGCGAACGGGCGGGCCTCGAGCCTCAGGATGGAGGCCACCGCAGCAGCGGCGCCGAATGTACCGATCGTTCCGGTAGTGTGCCAGAAGCGGTAATGCGAGGGCATCACTGCAACGCCGATGCGGGTCGAGATTTCGTAGCCAATGATGATGGCACGGAGCAGCGCCTCGCCGTCTGCGCCGCGTGCCTGCGCCGCCGCCAGGGCCGCGGCAATGACCGCCGAGCCGGGGTGATAGACGGCGTCGCGGAAGATGTCGTCGAACTCGACCGTGTGTGCGGCCGTGGCGTTGATCAGCGCCGCGGTGCGCAAGCTGGCGCGCTTGCCGTTGGTGTAGACGATCGCGCCGTCTGCGGCCGGCTTCGGCGCCCCCTGGGACGCCTTCTCCAGGCGCATCTCATCGGCGAGCGCGCGCCCGAGCATGGTCGCCGGCGGCAAGAGCGCCCCCGGCAGCAGTGCGGCGAACCAGTCGATCAGTGCCCGGCGCGCGTGCAGTGAGACCGGCTCGGCCAGCGCCCGGGTCCGCTCATTCGCGGCGTATTCCGCCATGCGCCCGATCAGCCCGGACATGTGCGCGGCTCCAAAACCCAGGTGATCATCCGATCCGGCTTTTTGCATCGGGCGCCCAGGTTCACAAGTTGGCCGCGGATCGATCACATCAGCCGGCCCGCCTGCTTGCTGCCGGGCTCTGCGATCTGGCGTCACATGACAACAGCCACCGGCGACGCACCCGCCGGCGGCGCCGTGAGGGGCCTCAGCCTTGGGGCCTCAGCCCTCGGGGGCTGCCCCCGGAAGGCTGCCCCCGGAAGGCTGCCCATGGGGGGTCAGCCCTGATGGACGCGTGTCGTTTCGGTGCTGCGTGCCGTTGCACTGCTGGTGGCCGGCCCGGGAATCGAGCCAGCCGGGCGCTCCGCGCTCGCCGCCATCGAACTATCCTGCCCCTCATCCTCCGCCATGTGCTTCTTGAATGATTTAATTCCCTTGGCGAAGTCACCCATCAGCGTGCTGACCTTGCCGCTGCCGAACAGCAGCAGCACCACCAGCAGCACGATGAGCCAATGCCAGATGCTGAAAGTACCCATGTATTATTCTCCGATCGGGCGCCTCATGCCTCTCACATGGCGCAGCCGGAGAATGAGTGCAAGCGGAGAATCTTCTTATTACGCCGCCGCTAACTGCCGAAAAACCGGGCGCGCGGCGGCGCGCGGCCGCGGCTTTGGAGCGCATAGACGGCCGCCGGCCCGGTCGCGTGCGCCAGCTCTTCGTGCGTCGCCGGGCGCGGGGGCAGGATGAAGC
>JBOHMK010000196.1:0-2379 GCA_050730115.1 Acetobacteraceae bacterium | reverse complement strand
CCTTTGAAGTTCGGGGGTCTGTGGCCTCAGGCCCCCGAGGTCCCATTGGGCGGGTCCCATCGGGCGGCCCAGGGGCGGAGCACTTGCCCTGGTTTTTCAGCAAACCGCTAAAGCTCTTTGGCCAGGGCGTCGAACCGCTTGCAGGTGCCGATCAGGGCAGGCATCTCGGCAAGCGGGATCATATTCGGCCCGTCGGAAGGTGCATGATCGGGGTCGGGATGTGTTTCGATGAAGAGGGCGGCGACCCCGACCGCAAGGGCAGCACGGGCCAGGATCGGGGCGAAGCGGCGCTCGCCGCCCGAGCTCTCGCCGCGCGCCCCTGGCTGCTGGACGGAATGGGTGGCATCGAAGACGACCGGGTAACCGGTCGCGGCCATGATCGGCAGGGCGCGGAAATCATTGACCAGCGTGTTGTACCCGAAGCTCGCGCCGCGCTCGGTGAGCAGGATCTGCTGATTGCCGGTACTCGCGATCTTGGCCGCGACCGCGGCCATTTCCCAGGGCGCCAGGAACTGGCCCTTCTTCACGTTGATCGCCCGCCCCGTGGCACCGGCGGCGAGCAGAAGATCGGTCTGGCGGCAGAGGAAAGCAGGGATCTGCAGCACGTCCACGGCCTCGGCAGCCGGCCTGCACTGCTCGCTCGCATGCACGTCGGTCAGCACCGGGATCGAGAAACGGGCGCGGACCTCGGCAAGGATCTCGAGGCCCTGGGCGAGGCCGACGCCGCGGGCGGCCGAGAGGCTGGTGCGATTCGCCTTGTCGAAGCTTGATTTGTAGATCAGCCCGATGCCGGCAGCGCGCGTCATCGCGGCGAGCGCCTCGGCGACTTCAAGCGCGTGGGCACGGGATTCGATCTGGCATGGGCCGGCGATCAGCGTCATCGGCAGATGATTGCCGAGGCGCACGCTGCCGACGGTAACGATACGCCCTTCAGACAAGGCGGGCTTGGGCGACGGCCGCCCCGATGAAGCCGCGGAAAATCGGATGTGGCGCGAACGGTTTCGACTTCAGCTCAGGGTGGTACTGCACGCCGAGGAACCACGGGTGGGCAGGATATTCGATGATCTCGGGCAGCACTCCGTCGGGCGAGATGCCCGAGATCGCGAGACCCGTGGATTCGAGCGCCTCGCGGTAGCGGATATTGACTTCGTAGCGATGGCGATGCCGCTCGGAGATCTGGCGCTTGCCGCCGTAGATGCCGTGCACCAGCGACCCCTCGGTGAGCAGCGCCGGATAGGCGCCAAGCCGCATCGTGCCGCCGAGATTGCCGCCCGCGGCCCGGCGCTCGATCTCGTTGCCGCGTGCCCATTCCGTGAGCAGACCGACCACGGGTTGCGCACAGGGTCCGAACTCAGTGGAAGAAGCGTCGGCCAAACCGGCCAGGTTGCGTGCCGCCTCGATCACGGCCATTTGCATGCCGAAACAGATGCCGAGGAACGGCACCTGGCGCTCGCGGGCGAACTGGACGGCGGCGATCTTGCCTTCCGTGCCACGCTCGCCGAAGCCGCCGGGAACCAGAATGCCGTGCACGCCCTCGAGCCTCGCCACCGTATCCGCCTGCTCGAAGACCTGGCTGTCCACCCAATCGAGCTCGACGCTGACGGAATTGGCGATCCCGCCATGCACCAGAGCCTCGGCGAGCGATTTGTAGCTGTCGAGCAGGTTGGTATATTTGCCGACGACGGCGATCCGGACCGCGCCTTCGGGTGCCCTGAGCGCGCCGACAATTCGCTGCCAGCGCGTGAGATCAGGATCCTGTTCGGTCGGCAACCCGAAATGGCGGAGCACTTCGCGATCCATCCCCTCCGCATGGTATGAAAGCGGCACCGCATAGACCGAATCGACATCGAGCGCCGGAATCACCGCTTCCGGACCGACGTTGCAGAAGAGCGCGATCTTGCGTCGTTCGGCGGCGGGAATCGGCCGGTCACAACGGCAAAGCAGCATCTGCGGCTGAATGCCGACATTCAAAAGCTCTTTGACCGAATGCTGGGTGGGCTTGGTCTTCAGCTCGCCGGCGGAAGGAATGTAGGGCACCAGGGTGAGGTGGATGAACATCGCGCCCCGGAAGCCGAGTTCGTTGCCAAGCTGGCGGATCGCTTCGAGGAAGGGCAGGCTTTCGATATCGCCAACCGTGCCGCCGATTTCGATCAGCGCGAAGTCGACCCCGTCGGTGTCGCGGACGATGGTCTCCTTGATCGCGTCGGTGATGTGCGGAATGACCTGCACCGTGGCCCCGAGATAATCGCCGCGGCGCTCGCGCGCGATCACGTCCGAGTAGATGCGCCCGGTGGTCGCGTTGTCGGTACGCCGCGCATCCACCCCGGTGAAACGCTCGTAATGGCCAAGGTCGAGGTCAGTTTCCGCCCCGTCGTCGGT
>JBOHMK010000195.1:0-2042 GCA_050730115.1 Acetobacteraceae bacterium | reverse complement strand
ATGGTGAGGTGGGACCCGTGGTTACTGTACCGTTGGTTTCGGGCGTGCCAGGCGTAACGCTGCCGGGGCGGCAATCGCCGATCTTCCCGGGAAGGCCGCATCAGGCATGGCGAAGAGGAAGCACCGCGGCCTGGTGTTCTGAGCGACGGCGGCCTCACCAGGCAACGCGCCGCAACCCCGCTCAGCCGCCGGCAAGCTCCGCCGGAGAAAAATCCTCCTCGCGATATTCCCCGGGCGCACGCTGGTCGGGAGCGCGTGCCGCTTCCGCCTGCCTGAGTTCGACCCGCCGGATCTTGCCGGAAATGGTCTTCGGCAGCTCGGCAAATTCCAGGCGCCGGATCCGTTTGTAAGGAGCCGAGCGCGCCCGGACATGACGAAAAATGGCAAGTGCGGTCGCGCGATCCGCCGCCCACCCCGCAGCCAGAGCAAGGTACGCCTTCGGAATGGCCGCGCGAACAGGATCCGGCGCCGGCACGACGGCCGCTTCGGCGACCGCAGCGTGCTCGATCAGCAGACTTTCGATCTCGAACGGACTGATCCGGTAGTCGGACGCTTTGAAGATATCATCGGCCCGGCCGACATAGGTGAGATAGCCGTCGGCATCCCGAACCGCGACATCACCCGTGCGGTAAACATCGCCCGAGAGCGGCGCATCCCGGCCATCATCGTTTCGGTATCCATGCATCAGCCCGGCCGGCTTCGGATCGAGGCTGATGCAAATCTCGCCTTCCTCGGCGTCCTCCCCACTGACGTCGATCAGGCGGAAGCGATAGCCCGGCAGCGGCCGTCCCATCGAGCCGGGCTTGATCGGCTCGCCGGGTGGATTGCCGATCAATGCCGTGGTCTCGGTCTGCCCATAGAAATCGCGGATCGTCAGGCCCCACGCCGCTTTTACCCGCTCGATCACCTCCGGATTGAGCGGCTCGCCGGCACTCGCCAATTCGCGAACGCTCGGCTGCCACTTTCCAAGATCCTCCTGGACCAGCATCCGCCAGATCGTCGGCGGCGCGCAGATCGTCGTCACCTCGTGCGCGACGATCGCATCGAGCAGAG
This sequence comes from Acetobacteraceae bacterium, assembly GCA_050730115.1. GTDB lineage: Bacteria > Pseudomonadota > Alphaproteobacteria > Acetobacterales > Acetobacteraceae > JAKAWQ01. Next base: position 989 of record JBOHMK010000195.1, on the reverse strand, counting down.
GGCGCGCATCGAAGCGCGGCTGGTTGACGATGAAAATGGTTGCGCCGGCGATCCATGGAGCAAAGAAGCAACTCCAGGCGTGCTTGGCCCAGCCCGGAGATGAAACGTTCAGATGCCGATCGCCCGACCTGAGGCCGAGCACGTACATCGTCGAGAGATGACCGAGCGGATAGCTCCGGTGGCTGTGCAATACGAGCTTGGGCTTTGCCGTCGTCCCAGACGTGAAATAAAGCAGCATCGGGTCGTCGGCCGCGGTCGGGCCGTCGGGTTCGAAGGCCGGATCGGCACTCAGGAGATCTCCGTAGACATGCCAGCCCGGCACTCTCTCCCCGACCGCGATCCGGCTCGCTCGCGATCCGAGCCCGGCGAACTTGCCGCTCTCCGCGGCCGCCGCCACGACATGGCGAACCTCTCCGCGCGCAAACCGATCGGCGATGTCGGGCGAGGTGAGCAGCGTGGTCGCAGGGATAACGACCGCGCCAAGCTTCATCGCCGCCAGCACCGTCGTCCAGAGCGGCGTGACATTGCCGAGCATCACCAGGATCGGATCGCCGCGCCTGACCCCGAGCGCCCTGAGGCCGTTGGCCAGCCGGTTCGAACGCTCCGCGAGCGCGGCGAAGCTCGTGGTCTCGGCGTGCTCGCCGACGATCTCGAGGGCCGCGCGATCTTTCGTGGCGCCCGTTGCCAGCTCTCTGTCGAACCAATCCAACGCCCAGTTGAACCGTTCCAGAGCCGGCCAGCGGAAGCTCTCGTAAGCCCGCTCGTAGCCAGTGCCCCCGGCCTGCAGAAAATCCCGCGCCGCCTTGTAGCTTTCGGCTGTCATCGTTCCTCCCCCGCCCCGGCGCGGCCCCCGGCACGCCAAGGCTGATCGCGGTCTCGCCCACCGCGCGCAGGAGGTTTATATCTTGCCCATGGAAGGCGAGAAACTCGGCAAGTACGAAGTCCGCCGTACCCTCGGCCGTGGCGCCATGGGCGTCGTCTATGAGGGC
>JBOHMK010000194.1:0-11488 GCA_050730115.1 Acetobacteraceae bacterium | reverse complement strand
ATCGCCTTCGCGGTGTGGGCGCATCACATGTTCATCTCCGGCATCAGTGTTGACACGCGAGCCTATTTCATGGCGGCCACGCTCGTCATCGCCGTGCCGACGGGCGTCAAGGTGTTCTCATGGCTCGCCACCATGTGGGGCGGCTCGATCGAGATGAAGACACCGATGCTGTTCGCGGTGGGCTTCATCTTTTTGTTCGTGATCGGCGGCGTGACCGGGGTCGTGGTTGCCAATGCCAGCATCGATCAGATCGTGCACAACACCTACTACGTGGTCGCGCACTTCCACTACGTGCTCTCGCTCGGTTCGGTGTTTGGCCTGTTTGCCGGCTTCTATTACTGGATCGGCAAGATGTCCGGCCGGCAGTATCCTGAATTCTGGGGCAAGGTGCATTTCTGGCTGATGTTCATCGGGGTCAACCTGACCTTCTTCCCGATGCACTTCCTCGGCGTGGCGGGCATGCCGCGCCGCTACCCGGATTACCCGAACGCCTTCGCCGGATGGAACTTCGTGGCCTCCGTTGGCTCGTTCATCTCCGGACTCTCGCTGATCATCTTCCTCTATGTCGTCTATCGCACCTTCACCTCGAAAGAGGCGGTGGCTGACAATTATTGGGGCGAAGGCGCGACGACCCTGGAATGGACGGTCAGCTCGCCGCCGCCGTTCCACGCCTTCCAGGAATTGCCGCGGGTCTCTTAACGAGGTGCCGCAGCGAACATTGGGATCAGAATGATGGCCGCTTCGCTGGCCGCCGAAAGGACCGTCGAAGGGACGGGTGCGGAAGCGCCCGCCCAACCCTCTTTTTCGATTCTTGCCGAACTCAACGATTGGCTCACGCTGCTCAAGCCGCGCGTCCTCCTGCTCGTGGTCTTCACAGGCATCGTCGGGCTCCTCGTGGCACCCGGTCGCCATCAGCCCTTTCTCGACTTCGTCGCAGTGCTCGCGATCGCGATCGGCGCCGGGGCAGCCGGTGCGATCAACATGTGGTACGATCGCGATATCGATGCCGTGATGCGCCGGACGGCCCGCCGGCCCGTCCCTGCCGGCCGGATCAGCGCCGAGGCGGCGCTCGCCTACGGGGTCGTGCTCGCCATGGCCTCGGTGGCATTGATGGTGCTCGCCGCCAATCTGCTGGCTGCGGTTCTTCTTGCCTGTTCCATCCTTTTCTACGTTTTCATCTATACCGTCTGGCTGAAGCGGCGCACCCCGCAGAATATCGTCATCGGCGGCGCCGCAGGCGCCTTTCCGCCGCTCATCGGATGGGCCGCCGTGACCGGTTCGATCACCACTCTGCCGCTGCTGCTGTTCGCGATCATCTTCCTCTGGACGCCGCCGCATTTCTGGGCGCTCTCGCTATTCGCGCACGAAGACTATCGCCGGGCCGGTGTGCCGATGCTGCCAGTGGTGAAAGGACCGCATGAGACCCGTCGGCAGATCCTCTTCTACACGCTGGCGCTGGTGCCGCTCTCGCTGGTCCCCACGGCCCTCGGCCTCACCCACTGGATCTACGGAGCGGCGGCACTTCTGCTCGGCCTCGGGTTCATCTGGCACGCGGTTCAGGTGCTGCGTGATCCCCAGGATGCAGCAGGCGTAAGCCAGACCCGTGACGCTCCGGCTAAGATGGCGTTCCGGTTCTCGATCTATTACCTGTTCCTGCTGTTCGCCGCACTCGCTCTCGACAGGTTTCTGGGCTGACCCGGCCAATGGATGGCACCGGCTCCCAAGACACCCTTTCCCGGTCGAAGATTGCGGACAAGCGAAGACGAATCCGTAGCTGGGCAATCCTGATCGCACTGCTGCTGCTGTCCGGCGTCGTTTACGGTATCGCCATCCTGCGCATGATCCAGCAGCACACGTTGCCGCATTTCTCCTGACTCCGAACGTCTGGACATAGCTCGGGCGCCGTCACCGCCTGACCTGGCGCCTGCTGTGGCCATTCGTACCCCGCGGCAATTTTTGCAACACCCGCACCCGCAGTGTCACGCCATGCCCGCTGCGGCGAGAGCCTTGAGCGCAAGGTCGTGCAGTTTGTCGCTCCGCGTCAGGGGCAGGGCCTCGAGCAAGCGGATGCGCACGGGGACCTTGTAGCGTGCGGTCCTGCCGCGCAGGAATTCCACCAGCTCCGCCTCCTTCGCCGCCCGCCCAGGCTGCAGCCTGGCGACGGCGACCGGGACCTTGCCCGCCGACAGATCCCGGCCATCCGGGTCCTCGTCTCATTGCGCGCGAGAGATCTCCGGCGATTGCACCAAAGCGCCGGGTTCCCCGCTCGGCATCGCGAGCTCGGTCTCGTCAGCCGGCAATGCGTCGCTCAGCGGCTCCGCGGCAGCCCCGATCAGGCGGAATGCTCTTTGCCCGTCGGACTCCCGAGCCAGAAGCTCCTGCAGAGCGGCATAGAGCCGGTCCGCATCCGCGGTCGCCGACGGCAGCCTGTGATGGCGCGACAGGGTGCGAAAATCCGCCGTGCGCAGCTTGAGCGCAACCCCCGCCGCCGCGAGGCGCCGCTCACTCAGGCGCTCCCCAAGGCGGAGCGCCAGCGTCCAAAGCGATCGCGCCAGCATCTCCGGATCGGCGAGATCACGCTCGAACGTCCGCTCGGTGCTGATCGAGCGGATCTCACGGTCAGTCGTGACCGCACGATCGTCCTCACCCGCCGCCCGGCGAACCAGTTTCGGCCCATCCCGGCCGAGCCCGCGTGCCGCCACCGGGGTCAGACGCTGCAGGTCTGAAAGGTGATTGATGCCACGTGCGTGCAGCCGACGCTCCATCACCGGCCCAACCCCAGGCAGTGCCCGGACCGGCAACGGAGCAAGTGCGTTCGCCGCCTCGGCAGCACCGATCACGGCGAAACCGCGCGGTTTGTCCCGGCCGGCCGCCAGCTTGGCCAGGAGCCGGTTCGGCGCCAGCCCGATCGACACCGTCAGGCTGAGCCTCGCCTCAATCCCGAGCGCAAGCCCGGCCAGCAGCACCGCCGGCGGCACCCCGTTCTGCTCGCCGGCCCCGCGGAGATCGAGCACCGCCTCGTCGATCGAAAGCGGCTGCACGAGCGGCGTCAGGCGGCGCATCTCCGCCCGGATGACCCGCGCCGCGGCGGCGTATTTTGCGAAATCGGGCGCCAGCACCACCGCCTCCGGACAGAGCGCGAGCGCCTGAAACATCGGCATTGCGCTCCGAACCCCTGAGAGACGCGCGACATAGCAGGCGGCGGCCACGACCCCGCGTCGCCCCCCGCCAACGATCACCGCCCGCTCCGCCAATTCGGGGTGGTCACGCTTCTCGACGCTGGCGAAGAAGGCATCGCAATCGATGTGTGCGACCCCGAGTTCCAGAAGCTCATCGTGCCGGACGATCCGGAGGCTTCCGCAGGCCGCGCAGCTAAAGGGCGGATTGGCAGCCGCGCCTCCAGGTGCTCGGCCCCCCGGCGATCGACCGAGCGCGAGGCAATCCCGACAGAGTACCGGGAGCCCGCTCACGGCGGCCAGAGCCATGCCGCGCCCCGCACTCCGGAGGCATCGCCGTGCGTGTTCCGAACGATCGGGGTGTCGGAGATGTCGGTGAACACGTAGCGGCGGGTCCGATCGGGAACGACCCTCAGCAAATGCGCCATGTTGGAAAGGCCGCCACCGAGCACGATCACGTCCGGGTCGAGGATGTTGACGACAATGGCAAGGCCGCGGGCCAGCCGGTCGGCATGGCGCGCCAGCGCCGCCGAGGCTCGCTCCTCGCCGGCAGCCGCACGTCCGGGCAGGCTGGTCGCATCGCGCGCGCCGGGGCCGTCGCAATCGGCCGCCAGCCCCGGTCCGGACAGCATCGTCTCCAGGCACCCGTATAGCCCGCACCAGCAGAGCGGTCCCGGCACCTCATCCGGCGCCGGCCACGGCAGAGGCGTATGCCCCCATTCTCCGGCGATCCGGTTGCGACCATCCAGCACCTTTCCATCGATCACCACGCCGCCGCCGCAGCCGGTGCCGATGATGACACCGAACACCACGTGGTATCCCTTGCCGGCCCCGTCTACCGCTTCGCTGAGCGCAAAGCAGTTCGCATCGTTGGCAACCCTCACCTCCCGCCCGAGCAGCCGGCTTACATCCTGGTCGAACGGATGACCGTTGAGCGCGATCGAATTGGCGTTCTTGACGAGGCCGGTCTTCGGGCTGATGACGCCCGGAATTCCGATACCAACACTCGCCCCTTCGCCGAGCGTCGCTTCGGTGTCGCCGACCAGGGAGGCAATGCTGGCGAGTGTCGCGTCGTACCCCGGGGGTGTCGCGATGCGGCGGCGGATCGCCATCTTGCCGTCGCCATTGAGAGCCGCGATCTCGATCTTGGTGCCGCCGAGATCGACTCCGATACGATACCGTCCCATGCCGCACATTCTGGGTGCCAGGGCGCGCTTGCTCAAGAACCGTAAGCCGCCCCAGGATGCTTTGCCATCACGATGCTTTGCCTGCAGGATGCCTTGCATGAGTGAAACCCTGCTCGACCTCAAGGGACTTCGCTGCCCGCTCCCGGTTCTCCGGGCCAACAAGGCGCTGCGCCACATGCCGGCGGGGGCGCGGCTTCGGGTGCTGGCGACCGATCGGGCGGCCGTTGCCGACTTTCAGGCGTTTTGCCGCGAAAGCGGCCACGCACTCCTCGCCTGGAGCGAGGATGCCGGTGTGTTCAGTTTCGTCATCCGCCGCCGCACCGATTCCCCGCCCGGCCCCACCCCTCGAGACGAACCCGGGAAAGAACCGGGCCCCGGCTGATGGCGGTCGCGCTGATCACCCATCCGGCCTGCCTCGGGCATGATCCGGGGCCGTTTCATCCGGAACGCCCCGCTCGCCTCGAGAGCGTGCTCAAGGCGCTGGATGCCGAAGAGTTTCGCTCGCTCAGGCGCGAGGCCGCGCCGCTCGCCGGCCACGAGGACTTGAGGCGCCTGCATCCGGATCGCTACCTCGAGGCAATCCTCGCCATTGCTCCGGAACCAGGAGAGTACCGCGCCCTCGATCCCGACACGGCGATGAGCGCCGGCAGTGTCGAAGCCGCACTCCGGGCGGCCGGCGGGGCCATCGCCGGGGTCGATGCGGTGATGGAAGGACGCGTCCGTGCAAGCTTCGTCGCCGTGCGCCCTCCCGGCCATCATGCCGAGCCGGCGCGCGCGATGGGCTTTTGCCTCTTCAACAATGTTGCGATCGCGGCACTGCACGCCCGTGCGCGCTGGGGTCTGAAGCGGATCGCAATCGTCGATTTCGACGTCCACCACGGCAACGGCACAGAGGCGGCCTGTCTCGCCGATCCTGACCTCTTTTATGGCTCCAGCCACCAGAGCCCCTGCTATCCCGGAACCGGGCTCGCGGCGAAACGTGGGATCGCCGGCAACGTGGTCAACGCCCCGTTGCCGCCGGGAACCGGCAGCAGGATATTCCGCCAGGCATGGCAGTCCCGGCTCCTGCCGGAGCTCGATCGGTTTGCTCCCGAGTTACTGCTGATCTCCGCCGGTTTCGACGGGCATGAAGCCGATCCGCTGGCGGAATTTCGTCTCCATGAGGAGGACTTCACGTGGCTGACCGGCGAGCTCATGCATCTTGCCGAGGTGCATGCCTCGGCCCGGGTCGTCTCCGTGCTCGAAGGCGGCTACGATCTTACCGCCCTCGCAACCAGCACCGCCGCACATGTCCGTCGGTTGATGCAGCCCGATCGCCAACACCCCTGAGCAGTCCCGTTCTCTTCCGCTCTCTGCCTCCGGCGGCCCCCGTCGCGCCCGCGATCAGAACCCCGCGAGCCGGGTGAGGGCGGCGCCGCGCGCCAGGTGAGGACCTCAGTATCAACCACCTTTGATTCCGGGTACTACCAGCCCAGGATCCCGGTCCGCTGCCGGGATCTCACAACAGGAGATTTCGATGGCGGTGCAGCAAGCGCTCCCGGACGTCGCAACGCTCTCGTTCGAAGACGCACTCAGCGAACTCGAGCGCATCGTCAAGGGGCTGGAAGCCGGACAGCTCAAGCTTGCTGACGCAATCGGCGCCTACGAGAGGGGCAGCTTGCTGCGCCGCCATTGCGAGGCCAAGCTCGCCGAGGCGGAAGCCCGGGTGGCCGCCATCGTCGAGCGTGCCGACGGCACGCTCGGCCTTCGGGAAAGTGAGTAATGGCCGCCGTGCCAGCAATTGCGGATGCCGCGCTCGCGCGCGCACGCGAAGATGCCACCCGGGAGGTAGAGGCAGCGCTCGATGTCCTGCTCCCGGAATCGGAAGGGCCCGAGGCACGCCTTGACGAGGCGATGCGCTACGCGGCACTCGGCGGTGGCAAGCGCCTGCGTGCCTTTCTGGTGATCGAGAGCGCAAGCCTGTTCGCGGTCAGCAGAACGTGCGCCGCGCGCGTCGCCGCCGCAGTCGAGATGCTGCATGCCTATTCTCTCATCCATGACGATTTGCCTGCGATGGACAACGACGATCTCCGCCGCGGTCGGCCGAGCACGCACAAGGCGTTCGACGAGGCCACTGCGATCCTCGCCGGCGACGCGCTGCAGGCGCGCGCCTTCGAAGTGCTGGCCGAATCCGATACCCATAATGACGCCCTGGCCCGTGCCGAACTGGTGCACGCATTCGCCGGCGCGGTCGGGCCGCGCGGTATGGTCGGCGGGCAGATGATCGACATGCTGGCGGAGGGCAAGGAACTCACGACCCCCGAGGTGACGCGGCTGCAGTCGATGAAAACCGGACGGCTGATCGAATTCAGCGCCGAGGCGGGTGCCATCCTCGGCCGGGCATCATTGCCGCAGCGTCAGGCGCTCGCTCGTTACGGGCATGAACTCGGAGCGGCATTTCAGATCGCCGACGATCTGATCGATACCGAATCGAGCACCGCGGAAATGGGCAAGACCGCCGGCAAGGACGCAGCCGCCGGCAAGGCGACCCTGGTCGCCATCCTCGGACCAATCCGCGCCCGCGAGCAGGCGATCCGCCTGGCCGGGCAGGCCTGCCGGCATCTCGATCCATTCGGGAAACGGGCCGAACTGTTGCGCGCACTTGCCAGCTATGTGGTGGCGCGCCGCGCCTGACGCCGTTGGCCGCCAGAACACGCGCCGATCTCCTCCTGCTCGCGCGTGGCCTCGCCGAAAGCCGGGCGCGCGCCCAGGCGCTGATCCTCGCCGGGCTCGTCTATTCCGGAGAGCAGCGCGTCGCCAAGCCGGGCCAGACACTTCTCTCCGAAGCGCCGCTTTCAGTGCGCGAACGCGACCATCCGTGGGTCTCCCGAGGTGGCATCAAGCTCGCTCACGCACTCGCCCATTTCGGGCTCTCTCCCATGGGGCGGATCTGCCTCGATATCGGCGCCTCGACCGGTGGCTTCGTCGATGTCCTGCTCGCCCACGGCGCGCTCCGCGTCCACGCCGTCGATGTCGGGCACGGCCAGCTCGCCTGGAAGCTCCGCACCGATCCGCGGGTCGTGCCGCACGAACGGGTCAATGCGCGCTACCTCTCGGCAGCAGAAATTGCGGAGCCGGTCGAGGTGCTCACTTCGGACGCGAGCTTCATTTCGCTCGCCACCCTGCTGCCCGCGCCGTTGGCACTCGCCGCACCCGGCGCCTGGGCGATCGCGCTCATCAAGCCGCAGTTCGAACTCGGGCCGCGTGCGGTCGGTCGCGGCGGCGTGGTGCGCGATCCTGCCCTGCATGAGCAGGCATGCGCGCGGATCGCGGCATGGTGGGGAGCCCTGCCCGGCTGGCGCGTCCTCGGCGTTACTGCAAGCCCGATCACCGGCCCGGCCGGCAACCGCGAGTTCCTGATCGCCGCCTGCCGGGATCAAGCGCCGGCGTAACAGCGGTGGTTGCCACCGGCCGTGCTTCGGACAAGCATCGTCACTCCAGGCCTACGGGGTCAGCATGGAATACCAACCGCGACCGCACACGACACAGCACTGGATCGTCACCAAGCCGGCTGCACGAGGCAGAAACGGCATCGTCGCCGCCCAGGCGCGGGAGGCCGCCGAAGCCGGCCTCGCCGTGCTCGACGCCGGCGGCAACGCTGCCGACGCCGCCGTCGCGACCGCCTTCGCTCTGGCCGTGGTCGAGCCCTGGAATTCCGGCCTCGGCGGCACCGGCTTCGCGCTGGTCCACCCTGCCGGCAGAGAGCGCGCCGAAGTGGTGGATTTCGGCCCGGTGGCACCACGCGCACTGGCGCCCGAACGTTTCGCCCTCACCGGGCGCATGAAGCAGGAGCTGTTTGCCTGGCCCGAGGTCGCGAACGACGCCAACATCCATGGTCCGCTCTCGTTCGTCATCCCCTCTGCCGTCGCCGGCTACGCCGCGCTGCATGATCGCTGGGGCCGGCTGCCGCTTGCCGACATCATGGCTCCTGCGGTTGCACTTGCCAGGCGCGGCCTCTCCGCCGACTGGTTCACGACCCTCAAGATCGCCAATTCTGCCGCTCTGCTCCGGCTTTATCAGGAGAGCGCCCGGATCTACCTCAGCGATGGTCTGCCGCCGGTTACACCGTATCGGGGAGCCCCCGGATTCCTGCCGCTCGGCAATCTGGGAGCGACCCTCGATCGCCTCCGCCACGCCGGCCTTCGCGACTTCTATGAAGGCGAGATCGCCGCCGGGATCGCCCGCGACATCCGCGCCATCGGTGGCCTCATAGATGCCGAGGATCTCCGCTCATGCGCACCCCGCTTTCGTCCGGCCATGGAGGTCGCATGGGGCGGCGGCCGGACCCTGCAATTACCGGGAGGCCTGACTGCCTCGCCCACTTTTGCTCGCGTGCTCGAATTGCTGCACGCAAAACCGGTCCCGAAAACACCGGATGCGAGCTGGTATGCATGGCTCGCCCGCTCCCTCAAACTGGCCTACAGAGAGCGGTTGGCCGGAATCGGCGATGCAGAGCCGAAAGCCGCCGAGAGCTGCACCACCCACCTCACGGTCGTCGATGCCGATGGCGGCATGGTTGCGCTCACCAGCACACTGCTTTCCTTGATGGGAAGCCGGGTCGTCCTGCCGGGCTCGGGTGTGCTGATGAACAACGGGGTGATGTGGTTCGATCCGCGCCCTGGCCAGCCGAACTCCATGGCCCCCGGCAAACGGCCGCTTTGCAACATGTGCCCGGTCATCGTTGCTGACGGCACGCGCCCCGCTCTCGCCGCCGGCGCCTCTGGTGGCCGGCGGATCCTCCCCGCCATGGTACAAATGCTGGCATTCATCGCCGACTTCGGAATGGATGCCGAAGCCGCGGCGCATCACCCGCGGATCGATGTCTCCGATCCCGACGAAATCATCGCCGACCGGCGACTGCCGCAGCAGATTCTCGATGCCCTGGCCGCCGAGGGTCCGCTCCAACTCATCGAACACACCGTTCTGCCGGGCAATTTTGCGTCCCCAAATCTGATCGAAAGCCGGGCCGATGGCACGCGAGTCGGCATCAGCGATGTGATGTCCCCCTGGTCGGCGGCGCTTGCCCAGGCGTAAGCGCGCCACCCGCCGAGGCGGAGACGCTGCGCCAGCGCAAGCGCGCATCCGGCCCGGTGCCGTGCCTGCGCATTTGGCGCCAATGAAGGCGCCCGTACGTCTCGCCGCTCACCGAATCGCGGCGCTCCCGTAGATGAAGTAATGCTCTGTACGGTGCAGCTCTGCGCGCCAGCCTGACCGGCGGAGCCGCGCCGCAAGCACATCCGGCTCGTAGAACAGCTTGATGATTCGAAAGGTCTGGCCGTCGTTAAGCCGACGCTCCTGCAGCCCGGCTTCGTCTGGCCGGCGAGGATCGCCCGCGCCTGAGGTCGTCTCGCGCCACGAATCAATCAGGAATACGCGGCCATGCGGTTTGAGCGCCTCCGCGACCATGGACCAGAATCCCTCGAAGCGTTCCGGCGGCACGTGGCTGAGCCAGAAGCTGAAGAATACGACATCGTACCTCCGCCCCGCCCGCCAGCCGAACAGGTCCGCCTCGAGATAGCGCTGAGACTGGTGCCCCGCTGCGGCCAGCCGGGCGCGGTTGATGGCAATCACCTCGCGTGAGGCATCGACGCAGGTGAGGGTCTGAGCATATTCCGCCAGCCGCCTGGTCCACCATCCGGTACCGCAGGCGAGCTCCAGAACGTCACCGCGCGGGGCAAACTCTTCGAGCGCCCTCTCCACCACCGCAACTTCGTCCTGCCATCGTCGCTTCGCCTCCGCGCCGTGGTCATAGCGGCCTTCCCGCCGCCACCACTCGTCGTACTCGCCGGCGCGAGCCCGGTAGTACGCCACCTGCTCGGCAAGCAGCAGATCGTCTTCGGGAGAGCTTTGGTCGGGCAAACCGGATTCTCCGAATCAGGGACTCATAAAGCGTGTGCGTTGCTGACTATTACATCGATTCCATGCAAGCGCCCATATCACCACGATTCCCCTCTCCCTCTGAGAGAGGGGCAGGGGTGAGGGTGCGACCGGAAGCCCGACCCCCACAACACATGAGTCGTTTCATGGCAACGCTCTGCTGCTCTGCTCCTTGCACCAGCGCGCAACCTGCTCGTGCGTTGCAAACCAGCAGCCACCCTTTGCCTTCATGTGCGCAATCAGCCGCCCCAGCACCGGCATGCGGGAACGGTGGCCGGTAACGTGTGGGTGCATGGTCAAAATAAAAAGGCCGCGTTCCTCCCAGGCGCCGTCGAATTCCGCCCGGAAAATTTCCTCTACCGCCGAGGGTGGGGTATACGGGCGTAGCCCGCTGAAGCGTAGCATGTTGAAATAAACGGCGTCGTCGCGAATCCATTCCGGCGGCAGCTCGACGATCCCGCTTGCCTCGCCATTGTCGATCAGCTCGTACGGGTCATCGTCCGCCATCAGGCTCGAATCGTAGAGCAGGCCCATCTCGCGGATGATGCCGAGCGTGTTCGGCGAGAAATCCCAGCTCGCGGTGCGCATACCAACCGGGGCCCTGCCGGCGAGATCAGCCAGTACCTCGCCCGCGCGGCGCGAAAGATCCCGTTCGGCGGCCAGCGGCAACGTCGTATTCCGCTCGTGAATCCAGGAGTGGATACCGATCTCGTGGCCTTCGGCCGCGAGCCCTTTGACTTCGTCCGGATAGAGCAGCGCCGAGACTGCGGGATAGAAAAACGTCGCCGGAATCACTTCGCGCTCCAGCAATCTGCGGATGCGTGGGATCGCCTGGCGCGAACCGTACTGGCCCTGGCTGATCCGCATCGGGCTTTCGTCGGCGTCGCGCAACGGGATCGTTTCGTGATCGGCGTCGAATGAGAGCGCCACGGCGCAGTGCGCTCCACCCGGCCAGGACGCGGGGCGCAGGCTGCGGCCGGCGCGCGCGCGGCCGGTGATGCGCCGCCAGGTGGCTTCGGGCCACTGCCAGGGTGCGCCGTCGGGGTGTGGCTCTGGAACGTCGTTCATACCGGGGGTTCCTTCGCTGCCGCGTGGCTCGCATGCTGCCCCGCAGGACGTCCGAGGGGAAGCATCATGCCCGCCGTTATCCAGCCTGCCGCCGATTCTGCCGGCATCGGTCCCGCGGGCATCAGTCCCGCAGCCGTCGAC
>JBOHMK010000193.1:0-1717 GCA_050730115.1 Acetobacteraceae bacterium | reverse complement strand
GACCATAGGTATTGCCGAGCGCATTATCTCTCATCGCGAAATGCTGTGCGTAGTTCCAGAGAGCGGTCACCGTATTGCCGTCGAAATAACCCATCACCACGCCCGTGGTTCCGAGCACGCCCTGCGCTCCGGGTTCGGCCCGCCCGGTATATTTGGGAAAGAGGTCGGCCTTGCCGTGGTCATAGGCGAGCTGCTCGGCCGTGTAGCCGTGATCCTGGTCGGACGTCGCAGCCTCGCTGCGGTCGAGCCGGAACGGATTGGTGGCGCCGGCACCGTTCTCGGGATTAGTGAAATTGGGGTTGTTGGTCAGGAGATGGGCGGAGGCGAGGTTGCTTACCACGGGCGTATCGGGGAGCGCCGTGAAGGCCGGCTCGCCCGGCGGATTGGTGGCGTTCGGGTAGGTCGCGAAGTAATGGTCGAAGGAGATGTTCTCGTCGTAGATCACGACCAGGTGCTTGATCGGCGTCGCCGTTGCGACTTCCGGGGCGGGCCTGATGGCAGCAGGCGCCGTCGCCCCGCCAGAAGGCTGCGCCAGCGCGGATGCGGCACCGCCGGCGAGGCCGGCAACGATCACACTCGCTGCTCCGAGCAGGAGCGTTCCTTTTCGTCGCATGACGTTTCTCCCCCTTGCCTTCTGAGCACCGTATAGGGCGGCATCCCCGGTTGACGCACGTGCCGGAAGCCGGCCCCCCGGTTGCGGTGCCGCGCATACTGAGTTCCAACGCATGCGTCGTAAAGCCACGGTGCGGGGCCGGCACCGATGGCGTCCGTTTCCCGGTGCCGGAGGATGGCAGCGATGACGCGTCGGCGACTGCGGGACCTCGGGCTCTCGACCGGCTCCCTGCCGCCCGGGAAATGGAACGCGATCACCGACGTTGCCGGAGTTGCAGTCGGCTTCTCGACCGTGGTGGTCGACCAGCCGCACACGGTGCGCAGCGGCGTCACCGCGATCTGGCCGCGCGGGCGCGAGATCCGGACCGATGCGGTGTTTGCCGGCGTGCACTCCTTCAACGGCAACGGCGAGATGACCGGGCTGCCGTGGATCGAGGAGCAGGGACTGATCGGGGCGCCGATCGGCATCACCAATACGTTTTCGGTCGGCGTGGTGCGCGACGCCATCGTCCGGCTTCTGGTCCGCGAAGGCGCGCCGCAGAGCTTTCACCTGCCGGTGGTCGCCGAGACCTATGACGGCTTTCTGAGCGCCTGCGAAACCTTCCCGATCACGACCGAACACGCGCTCGCAGCCCTCGATGGCGCGCGCCCGGGCCAGGTTGACGAGGGCAATGTCGGCGGCGGCACGGGCATGATCTGCCACCAGTTCAAGGGCGGCACCGGCACGGCTTCGCGGCGGATCGAGGAGCATGGCGAAGCCTTCGTGGTCGGCGCGCTCGTGCAGGCGAATTACGGTGCGCGCGAGCTCTTGCGCGTCGATGGGGTCCCCGTCGGGCGGGAGATCGGCCCCGACCTCGTGGCCCTGCCGGGCGTGCCGGGAGACCAGGGCTCGATCATCGTCGTGCTGGCGACGGATGCGCCGCTGTTGCCGATCCAGTGCCGCCGCCTCGCCCGCCGCGCGACGACGGGTCTCGCCTGGGCGGGCGGGCTCGGCGCCAACGGCAGCGGCGATATTTTTCTCGCCTTTTCGACCGCCAATCACGTCCCGCTCGGCCAGCCTCTGAGCGAGGTCAGGATGCTGGCCCCGGATCGGATGACGCTGCTG
>JBOHMK010000192.1:0-5732 GCA_050730115.1 Acetobacteraceae bacterium | reverse complement strand
CCTTGTTAGAACGGCGCAACGGCAATGAGGGCTCCGCACAAGCGGGGAGGGGCGAGCATGGGCGGGGCGCATCGGGCACGGGCCGGCACGCGCGGAATTGCATGTTTCCGGCTGCGCTGGCTGCTCGCGGCGAGCACGGCGCTGACCGCTCTGGCCGTCGTTCAGCCGGCGCATGCGCAAGCACCGCTGGCGGCGCCAACGGGCGGGGCCGTGGTGGCCGGCAGTGCGCAGATCGCGCAGGCGCCGGGCGCGACCATGATCACGCAAAGCACCGAACGTGCGGCGATCAACTGGCAGAGCTTCAACGTCGGCAGCCGAGCGGCGGTTTCGTTCCATCAGCCCTCGTCACAGGCGGTGACGCTGAACCGTGTGGTGGCGCCTGATCCCTCGACGATCGCCGGGCGGATCACTGCGAACGGCAGTATCGTGCTGGTGAACCCGGATGGTGTGGTGTTCGCCAACGGCGCGGAGGTGAACGCCGCCGGGCTAGTGGTTTCGGCCCCCGGCATCACCAACAAGAATTTCATGGCCGGGCGGATGATTTTCGACCAGCCCGCCAATCCGAATGCGCGGATTGTCAACGGAGGGTCGATAACGATCGCGAAGGCCGGGCTTGCCGCGCTGGTGGCACCAGAGGTTGCGAATTCGGGTGTGATCGCGGCGAAGCTCGGCAGCGTGGTGCTCGCCGGGGCGCGGACGGCGACGCTCGATCTTTACGGAGACGGCCTGGTTTCGCTCGACGTGCAAGGTGCGGTGCGGACGGTGCCGGTGGGCCCGGACGGCAAGCCGGTGCAGGCTCTCGTTACCAATAACGGCACGATCGTCGCCGAGGGCGGCACGGTGCTGCTGACGGCCAAGGCGGTGGACGGGCTGATTCAGAATCTCGTCGATGCGAGCGGGACGATTGCCGCGAATGGTGCGCGGGGTCAGCCTGCGGGGACGATCCTCGTGCAGGGCGTGGGCGGATCGATTGCGATTGCCGGGACGCTTCTGGCGGATGGAGCGGGATCGCGCGGGACGGGTGGTGCGATCGGGCTCGATGCGAGCGGGGGAGTGAGCGTCGCGAAGACCGCGCGCGTCGATGCCTCGGGGCCGGCAGGCGGCGGGGTGGTTGCGGTGGGGACGACGCTTGCGCGCGCCAGGGGTGGGCCAGGGACGCCGGCGAGCCTGACGGCGGCAAACGTCACCATCGCGCCGGGGGCAACGATCAGCGCCGATGCGACAACGGCCGGCAATGGCGGGCGCGTCACCGTGCAATCGAGGCAGACGACGGCCGATCACGGCGCGATTACTGCCGAGGGCGGGCCAAACGGCGGCAATGGCGGGTTCGTCGAGATTTCCGGGCATGATCTTGCGCTGGACGGGACGGTGAATGCCGGCGCCCCGCTGGGCACGACCGGAACGATTTTGCTCGATCCGTTCGATCTTACGATCGAGCCCAACGGGTGCTGCGACGACGAGATCATTACAACGACGCCTCCCGACGCCGTGAACGGCGTTGCCTACAATTCCGGCGACACCACGGTCGGCGTCGATTCCACGGTGAGCTCCGGGGCCATTGAAGCGCTGGTCGGCAATGTCACCTTGCAGGCAATCGATGATATTACCTTCGCCGGCGACCTTGCGCTGACCAAGCCCAACCAATCGCTGTTGGTGCAAGCTGGAAACAACATTTTCATCAACTCCGGCGCCACAGTCTCGGCGAGCGGCAATATCGAGATGGATGCTTCCTCGACGGCGATTCCGGGATTCGTGTCGAATGGCTCGGTTCAGAACCTCGGTTCCGTCACAGCGGGCGGGAACGTCGCGCTTTCGGCCGGGACGGGCGGCATTATTCTGGGCGACTTCAAAGGAAACGACGGGAGCGTTTCCGCGAACCCGAGCACCGGCGCACTCGTGCTGAGCACGGGCGGGTCTATCTCGCAAAATTCCGGAATCATCACGGCGGGAACGCTGAGCGCCACGGCCGTCAGCGCTACCATGGAGCTTGCGAACCAGGTCGGCACGCTCGGGGCTTTCAGCATTCTTGCCGGCGAATTCCTGTTCTTCAATGACGCGAGCGATCTGGTGGTGGCCGGGCCCGTTAGCGGAGCGGAGGTGTCTCTCGATATTTCAAGCAACGGCAACCTGACGGTGGCTGGACCGGTCAACGTGGCGCCGAGCGGATTCGCCGAGTTTTCGAGTGGCGGCAACCTGACGGTGACCGGATCGATCAACGCGGCGGGCGGAGCGGTCGATCTTTTGAGCAGCGACAATCTGACCGTCGCCGGGCCGATCAACGTGCCGGGAGGCCGCGCCACCCTTTCAGCCGCTGGCGATCTTGTTCTCAGTGGCGAGGTGAACGTAACGGGGGAGACCGTTACGGTGACCGCCGGGGGCAGTATCACCGAACCGGGCGGAGCGGTTCTTGCCGATACACTGGGCGGCTCGAGCGGCGGGGCTGCCTTGTTCACTGGTGTCAATACGATCGGCACACTCGCCAATATTGCGAACTCCGTCGATCCGCCGCCGCCCGCATTCTCGGCGGGGGGGAATTTCACCCTGGTGGACAGCGAGCCGCTGACGATCACGGCGCCGATCACGGTGCCGAACGGCGATACGCTCACGGTCGTGACAGATAGCCTGATCGAAGGTTCGCAGACGATTTTCGAGCCGAGCTTTGGCGTCATTTTTGGCGCGCTGCAGGCGCCTGGGGGAGAGGTTTCGCTCGAACCGTTCACGGCAGGCGTGCCGGTGGCGCTGGTCGGTGCGGGCCTGCAGCCGGCCGGGACGCTCGCGATCGACGACACACTTCTCGCGGCGATCACCGCCGGAACGCTCGCGCTGACCTCTTCCGGATCTGCACCGATCACGATCTCCGGGGCGAATACACTGGGTGGCCTGACGGATCCGAACACGGACGCGCCGAGCGGGGTCACGACGCTCGCGGTCAATGCCGGCGGTGCGTTCACCGAGGCGCCGGGAGCTTCGCTCGATGTCGGGGCGCTGATGGGCAGTGCTAACTCGGTCGCGCTCAACGGCGCCAATCTCATTCCGATACTGGAGGAATTTGCTTCCGTTGACGGATTCAGCCTGAGCGACGGGGAAGCCCTGACCGTGCTCGGCAGCGTCAGCGACCCGAGCGGCATCACGCTTGCCGTCGCGCCCGGGGGCCTCACGATCGGGAGCGGCGGGACCGCGGGAACCTTGAAGAGCAATGGTACGGTCGATCTCCAGGTGCCCGGCGGAACGATCGTTGCGGCCGACGGCGGTGTGACTGCGGGCACGCTTGTCGGGACGGCGAGCAATCTTGCGGTGTTCGGTTCCGGCTCGGAAATCGGTGCGCTCGGCTCATTCACGGTGAGCGGCGCAGGCTCCGAGCTTTCCCTGACCAACGGCGTGCCGCTTGCGATTACCGGGCCGGTCACGGCGGGGACCTTCTTCATCGGCGATACCGGTGCGGTGACGGAGTCCGGTTCCGGTGTGCTGGATGTCGGCGTGCTGACGGGCAATGCCGCGTCGGTTGCGCTCGGCGGCGCGAACGAGGTCGCAATTCTCGAAGAATTTGCCTCCAGCGGCGGATTCGAGCTGACCGATATCGTCGGCCTGACGGTGCTCGGCAGCGTCACGGACCCGACCGGGATCGATCTTGTCGTCGCCCCCGGCAGCCTTGCGATCGGGAGCGGAGGCAACGCCGGCACGTTGCAGAGCGCCGGCACCGTGAATCTTCAGGTGCCGGACGGCAGTATCACACTGCCGAACGGTTCTCTGATTGCGGGGACATTGAGCGGGGCGGCGGCCGGACTGGCTGATTTCGGCACGGAAGATGTTACGATGCTCGGCTCGTTTGCGGTCTCCGGGGCGGCGGGAGAACTGGCATTGACGAGCACCGTGCCGCTCACGATCTCCGGGCCGGTCAGTGCCGCATTTCTCGATGTTGCCGCGCCCGGCACGCTCACGCTCTCCGGGACGATCCTGACGACGGGGCTTCCGCTTGCCGATCAGAGCGGCACCAATCCGGCGCTGCCGGGAAGCGTGCTCCAAGTGCTGAGCGGCGGCGTGTTCCAGGAGCTGGGGACGAGCGTGATCGCGCCGCTCGGGGCAGGAGATGCTACGGTACGGATCCAGCTTCCGGGTGCCGGAGGGCTGGCGAGTTTTGCGAATCTCGAGGCGGGGGCAACGAATCTCGTGCTGGCGCTGGGCCCGGGGCAGGCCACTGGAACGATGCGCGTGGGCGGCCTCCTGGTGATCGGGACGGGCGGGAGTGCCAACCTGTTCGGCTCGGTTGACGGGATCAGCGGGCTCAGAGCTGCCGGGGCGGCGCGGATCGAGCCCGCAATCAACACGAAGTATCTGTTCAATGGCTGCGTCATCCAGACGACGGTCTGCAGCGCAACGTTGGTCCAGGTGCCGCAGGGAAGCCCGAACCTCCTTGCGACCGGCGGCGGGCCGAGTCTGCTCGCCTCGGCAACGCTGCCGTCGGTCGTGCTGATGACGATTCCGGCGGAAGTTGGCGAGACGTGGACTGATGCGGGCGGCTTCCCGCTGCCGAACATCGCACGGCTGGATTTCTGACGGAGAGACCGGCTCTCGGGATTATTTGCTGGGCTCGGGCATTTGCCGAATTCGCGGCACCGCCGTCCGCCACGCGCTTCGCGCTCGCGGTTTCGGCTCTGCGGGCCTCGCCGGTGCTGAAGATCTGGTCGAGCATGCGGGTGAGCTCCGGCCGCGCCGGGACGCTGCGGAACTGGCCGGGTCGGCGTTTCTTCAGGCTTTCGAGAATCGGTGTCCGGGTGTCGAGGTTGACCCGCTGCGGAGTAACGCCAGCCTCTCGCTGATCCGGCAGCCGGACCAGCCGAGCGTGTGGCAAAACGCCGGCGCCTCGCCCTCGCGTCGGCTGGCCCCGGCGGGGAAGCGCGCTCGCTCGGTTTCGGTGAGGTATTTGCGCGCCCCCGCCTGGTCGTGGGTCGAGGTCATGGCGCGACCGCCTCGATCAGCCTGTCGAAGCGACGGAAATCCACCAGGTTGAAGGTCAGCAGGCGGATGATACCGTGTGCCAGCATGGTGGCTACGATGTTGGTGTCGTGCACCTGCTTGCCGCCGGCGGGATGACCGGACAGCAGATCCAATAGGCGGCCGAACACACGGGTGCCGTTCGAACACGCGGGTGCCGTCCTCGGCGGCGTTGAAATCGATCCGGAACCGCCGGATATCGGCGATCGCGGCGGACATCGGCAGTGCAGGTCCCTCGGATTGCGGTCGGGTCGATGCGGCGAGGTACTCGCGCATGACTTGCTGGCTCAGCCAGACGGGACTGCGCTTACGGCGCATACGGTCCAGCACGGCCTTGGCAGTCGCATGCTCGCTTGCCTTCGACCGGCTAGCGTAGATCAGGACATTGGTATCCACGAACACCGGATCGCCGGCCGGCATCAGCGCAGCCGACCCTCATCGTCGCACAGGTCCTCGCGATGCAGCGAAATGCTATCATTCAAGGGTTCGTCGTGGATAGGGAAGTCTTTCATGGTGAAGGGGCGGCCCGTATAGCACGATCGAGGCTCGGTCACGGTGATGGTCGCCTGATGCTCGCCGGCCGGAAGCGGTGTCGCGGTAGAGATGCTGCCGTCGGCGGCGACGGTGAGGCGGGTGCGGATGACGTTCATGACCGGTCGTCACTCCTCAGGAATGATGCTGGTATGGGCGAGGACGTTGGTGTCGACGACGCTCACCGTCCGTCATCGCCATACATGTCC
>JBOHMK010000191.1:0-3991 GCA_050730115.1 Acetobacteraceae bacterium | reverse complement strand
CAGGTGCTGCGCACCTGCGTGCATTGCGGCTTCTGCACGGCGACCTGCCCGACCTTCGTGCTGCTTGGCGATGAACTGGACAGTCCGCGCGGCCGCATCTACCTGATGCAGGAGATGCTGGAGAAGGGTGCGGCGCCGACGGCCGAGGTGGTCACGCATATCGATCGCTGCCTCTCCTGCCTTTCCTGCATGACGACCTGCCCATCCGGGGTGCACTACATGCACCTCGTCGATCACGCGCGCACGCATATCGAGCGGACCTTCCGTCGCCCCACCGCCGATCGGCGGCTCCGGGCATTGCTGGCCGCGACCCTGCCCTACCCCGGCCGCTTTCGTTCCGCGTTGCGCGTGGCGCGCATCGCGCGCCCGTTCCGGCGGCTACTCGGAACCCGGCTCCGAGCGATGCTCGCCCTGGTGCCAACCCGGCTCCCCGGCGCCGGAACTTCCGGCGAGCCCTCGGTGCACGCGGCCATCGGCCCGCGCCGCGCGCGGGTCGCACTTCTCGCCGGCTGCGCGCAGCAGGTGCTGCAACCTTCGATCAACGAGGCCACCATCCGCCTGCTCACCCGTCTCGGGGTTGAGGTGGTGGTGGCGCGCGGCGCCGGCTGCTGTGGTGCACTCGTGCATCATCTCGGCCAGCATCAGCCTGCGATGGCCGCGGCGCGGCGCAACATCACGGCCTGGCAGGCCGAAATCGCGGGTGCCGGGCTTGATGCCGTCATCGTCAACGCATCCGGCTGCGGCACGATGGTCAAGGACTACGGTTTCCTGTTCCGTGCGGCGCCCGAACGCGAAGCCGCCGAACGGATCTCGGCACTCGCCTCCGATATCAGCGAATTCTTGTATCGCCACGGCTACCAGCCGAGCCGCGATCAGCCCGGGATACGCGTCGCCTATCATTCCGCCTGCAGCCTCCAGCATGGCCAGCGCGTCACTTCCGAACCCAAGGAACTGCTCGCGCGCGCGGGCTTTACGGTGGTCGAGCCGAAGGAGGGGCATCTCTGCTGCGGCTCCGCCGGCACCTACAATCTGCTGCAGCCGGAACTCGCAGCAGCACTTCGCGATCGCAAGCTCGGCCATCTCGAGGCGACTGGGGCGTCAGTCATCGCCGCCGGCAATATCGGTTGCATCACCCAACTCGCCGGCGCAAGCCTGCCGGTCGTGCATACGGTCGAACTGCTCGACTGGATGGCGGGCGGGCCGAAGCCCGCCACGCTCCCGGCTTAAGCGCCGCCACCATAAACGCCGCCTGGGCGACGGGCGGCCAGGCGGGGCTACCTGGCGCCCGGAAACCCCGGATTCCTTTCGGCGCGGGGAGGCGAATCGGCTCCCATACGGTATGCTGTCGGGCAAGACGAGGAGAACCCGATGGACACAGGCACGGCGCTCGGTGGCGGTATCGCCGACCGGATCGCACCCATCGCGCGCCAGATCTGGGACGCCAAGTATCGGCTCAAGGCCGCGGACGGAACCCCGATCGATGCCAGCATCGAAGATAGCTGGCGCCGGGTCGCCCGCGCCCTGGCGGCAGCGGAAGCCGATCCCGGCCAGTGGGAAGCTCCCTTCTACCGGGCGCTCTCCGATTTCCGCTTCCTGCCGGCCGGCCGCATCCTGAGCGGTGCCGGGACCGAGCGGCGCGTGACGCTGTTCAACTGCTTCGTCATGGGCACGATTGCCGACGACCTTGGCGAGATCTTCGTCCACCTTCGCGAAGCCGCGCTGACCATGCAACAGGGTGGCGGCATCGGCTACGATTTCTCGACACTGCGCCCCAAGGGAGCCCCGGTAAAAGGTGTGGGCGCCGATGCCTCCGGGCCGCTCTCGTTCATGGACGTGTGGGACGCGATGTGCCGCACCATCATGTCTGCCGGCGCCCGCCGCGGCGCGATGATGGCCACACTTCGCTGCGACCATCCGGATATCGAAGCTTTCATCGCCGCCAAGCGGCAACCCGGGCGGCTCCGCAATTTCAACCTTTCCGTGCTCGTCACCGACGCCTTCATGGCAGCGCTCGAGAGCGACCAGCCATGGAAGCTTGCGTTCAACGGCAAGGTGTATCGCACCGTCCCGGCACGCGAGCTTTGGGACCGCATCACGCGCGCCACCTACGACTACGCGGAACCTGGTGTGATCTTCATCGACCGGATCAACGCGCGCAACAACCTCTCCTATTGTGAAACGATCAACGCCACCAATCCCTGCGGCGAACAGCCGCTGCCGCCCTATGGCGCGTGCCTCCTGGGATCGATCAATCTCGCGCGTCTGGTCCGCCACCCGTTCACCCCGGAGGCCCATGTCGATGCCGCCGAGCTGGCAGAGCTGGTTGGCACCGCGATCCGCATGATGGACGACACGATCGACGTCTCCGGCTTCCCGCTCGACCAACAGCGCGACGAGGCGCTCGCCAAGCGCCGGATCGGCCTTGGCATCACCGGGCTTGCGGATGCGCTGATGATGACCGGGATCCGCTACGGCACCGCGGAAGCCGCCGCCGAGGCCGGTCGCTGGGCCGAGGCGATCAGCCATGCGGCCTATCGTGCATCCTGCGACCTCGCGGTGGAGAAAGGCGCGTTTCCGCGGTTCGACCGCGACGCCTATCTTGCCGGCGAGACGGTTGGCGAACTGCCGGCCGATATTCGGGCGCGCATCGCCGCGGGCGGGATCCGCAACTCCTTGCTGACCTCGATCGCGCCCACCGGCACGATCTCGCTGCTTGCCGACAATGTTTCGAGCGGTATCGAGCCGGTATTCGCGCTCGCCTATACGCGCAAGGTGCTGCAACGCGATGGCTCGCGCATCGAGGAGCAGGTTTCGGACTATGCACTCCGCCGCTTTCGCGAGCAGTTCGGCGAAGAGGCACCGCTGCCGGCCTCTTTCGTCACCGCCCAGGACCTGACGCCGGCCGAGCATGTGCGCATGCAGGCGGCCGTCCAGCGCCAGGTGGACAGCGCGATCAGCAAGACGGTGAACGTCCCGGAAGATATCGGCTTCGAAGCCTTTCAGGACGTGTACTGGGATGCCTGGCGCAGCGGCTGCAAGGGCTGCACCACCTATCGGCCGAATACGATCACCGGTTCGGTGCTCGAGGTCAGGCCGGGCGAAGGCGCCTCCGTGGCTTCACCCCGTACCGAGCAGGAGCTTTTGACACGCGCCGAAAAGCTGACCGGGGCCACCTACAAGCTGAGATGGCCGGACAGCGAGCATGCGCTCTATGTCACGATCAACGACATCGAGCACGGCGGGCAGCGCCGGCCGCTCGAAATCTTCGTCAACTCGAAGAACCTCGAACACTACGCCTGGGTCGTGGCGCTGACGCGCATGATCAGCGCGGTGTTTCGTCGTGGCGGTGACGTTTCGTTCGTGGCCGAGGAACTGAAGCAAGTGTTCGATCCGCGCGGCGGCCGGTGGAACAACGGGGAATATGTGCCCTCGCTGGTGGCCGCGATCGGCAACATCCTGGAGCGGCACATGCGCGAGATCGGCTTTCTGGCCCCGGAGGAGCCGTCCCACCTCTCCAAGTCCGGCAACCAGGCTGCTGCGGCCGGCGCCTTTCTCGGCCCCCTCTGCCCCCGCTGCGGCCAGCCGGGGCTGGTCAACGAAAACGGCTGCCTCACCTGTCTCGACTGCGGCTGGTCGCGCTGCGACGGGTAGACGGCGTGCCGCCGGCCCCGATGATCACCACGTCGTACTCGGGCTTCGGTTCCAGGACGCGCCGCTGCGGCCGCCAAGCCTCGTGGCCCCGAAGGGAGTGCCGGATCAGGGACAGCGCGGAGAAGTGTTGCATGGCGATTGAGGAGGTGATTCGGTGTGCGGTCGGTCGAGCGGGACGGCGTGCGCGGACTCGCGCACGCCGTGTGCTTTTGTTGGACGCGATCAGGTGTAGGGGCCAAGGTGGCAGCCGAACATTCCGGGAGGAGGCAGCAGTGGCTCGCCGGCCACGACGTCGACGATCCGGCAAAAATCCTCCGGGTTTTTCATCTGTGAGGGCGCC
>JBOHMK010000190.1:0-7025 GCA_050730115.1 Acetobacteraceae bacterium | reverse complement strand
GGCGGCGTGGCGATCCAGCCGTCAGGCACGGAGCGGCCTCTCTGGATCGCCACGGCGCTCTGCGCCTCGCGATGACGGCTGAGTGACGGGCTGTTTCTTTTTAGGGATCAAGGATCCGCTCTTGATTTCCGATCCCGGAGGAACGGCTCGAGGCATGGTCCGCCATCTCCACCCGGTCGACACGGGAACCGTTTTACCGTGGCCGCCGTGGTCTTCACCGTGCATTTCCCCGACTGGTACAAGGCCCGCGCGCTGCGCCCCGCGGCCTCGACTCCGGGCTCCGGGAACAACGCCACGGTGTGACCCGCTATTCACGGCGGGCGAAGAAATGCCCGAGCGTGCGCCCGCCATTGACGCGAAGGCCGAGCACCGGGCCACCGGGGCCGCGTTCGACGCGGACATCGAACCAGCTCCGATAAAGCGGGTTTGGTGTCCAGACGCGAACGATGTCCTCGGCGATCGGAGTAATCTCCCAATGGGGCCCGCGAACCAGGGGCCCGTCTGCACACGCCCGCATCCCACCGTTGCCATCTGCAGAGATCGTCCAAACGGAACCGATTTCATCGCAGGCATAGCGTCCGACCAGATCTGGCGGTAACGACGCCGCTTCGGGCGCGCGCCGGAAGAGCCGGCTCTGGCCGGGCACGCGTTCGACTGCAAGCCCGTCCGGTGTGGTCCGGATGCTGAGCGCGAAGCTGCTCGCATCCGCAACCAACCGATCTTCGGCATCGCCGATCAGCGTGAACGGAACGCCGTTGCAGATCACACTCGGCGCACCGTCCCGCCCAAGCGTGATCTCGAGGGTTGCCGGAGCCTCGCGGTCGACGTAACGGCCGGCCAGGCGTTGCAGCGTGTCCCGCTCAGAGAGCGGAACGAGCGGGTGCAGCACCCGTTCGTTCTCGAGCGCAGCATCGACGACTGCCCGCGCCAGCGAATAAGGAACGATACTGCCCAGATTGGCGATCACGATCACCGAAAGCTTACGCTCCGGCAGGCGCAGGAACTCGGTGCGGTAGCCCGGCCAGAGGCCGCCGTGACTGACCGTGCCGAGGCCGCGGTAACGCCCGATTGCAAGCCCACGCGCATAAGCGTTCGCCTCGCCGTTGTTGAGCGGAGCCTCTGTGGTCAGCGCCTCGGTCAGCGCTCTGCCGCCCACCTGGCCGGTCGTAAAATTGCGGTCCCAGAGTGCCAGGTCTGCAACTGAGGACACGAGCGCGCCTTCGCCGCCGAGCGGGAAGCCGTGCCCGGCCTTGATGAAACCGCCGTCCGGCTTCGGGAAGTAGCCGCCGGCGAGCCCGGGAACGATCTCCTTCGTGCTCGCTACCATGCGCGAGCGCGTCATCCCGAGCGGGCCGAAGATTCGGCGCTCGGTGAACGCGGCGAGAGTTTCGCCCGAGAGCTTTTCGATGATCAGGCCAAGCAGGAGGAAATTGGTGTTGGAATAGAGGAAGCGGCTCCCGGGCGGGAAATTGAGGCCGCGCTGCCGGCCGAGCACCTCAAGCACCTCGGCGGTTCCGCACGGCGCTTCGAGATCCGCCCCGCCAAGCCGCATCAGCTCGAGGAAATCCCTGAGGCCGCTCGTGTTGTGCATCAGATGGTCGATGGTGATCGGGGCGCCGAAGTCAGGGAGGTCGGGCAGGTGCGAGTGAATCTCATCGGCAAGACTGAGCCGGGCTGCCTCCGCCAACAGGAGGATCGCCGTGCAGGTGAACTGCTTGGTAACGGAGGCAACGCGGAAGGTCGTCTCCGGGCCGATCGGTACTTCGAGCTCGAGATTGGCGAGGCCGGCATGACGGTGCAGCACCAGTGCGCCCTCGCGCACCACGCCGATCGTGCATCCTGGCGTACGCCCCTCGGTCCACGGTGCAAGCAGACGATCGACCCGCCGTTGCAACTGCAAAAGTCCAAGCTCCAGCATCGTGTTCACCTCGTTCGGGAATGACGGCAGCGTCTGTCGAAGGGCAGGTTCGGGGCCCGGCCCCTCAGGCCTCGCCGATGATGCGTCCGCCGGCGAGCGCAATGACGCGACCCTCGCCAAGCGGCCGCCACCCCTTTGCAGTCAGCGGCACGCTTGCGATCAGCGCCAGTGAATGAGCTTCGGTTCCGGTCGTCTCGACTGCAATGCCCTCGGCGGCAAGTCGATGTCGCGGCTCCCCGTTGCGCAGGTGAATGTGCAGGCCGGGCGGGCGAATCGCGTCCGGATAGCGGCGGCGGTGTGCATGGGCGAACAGCAGATCGCCATCGCTGTACAGGAAGTTCGCGGTTCCGAGGTCGCGAAGCCGGGCGGCGAACGCGGCCAAGATCTCGAGCCGCTGCGCTGCATCAGGGATTGTTCCGGATTGCGCCCAGAGTGGTCGGAGCCTCTCCAGCAGCACCAGGAAGGCGTATTCGGAATCAGTCTCGCCGATCGGCCGGAAGGTGGCGGAATCGAGCGGCAGCGCCGCTTCTATTCCCGGGAGGCTGCCGTTGTGGGCAAAGGTGTGCCGCCGCCCACCGAGCGCACGTGCGAACGGATGGGTGTTGGCGAGCGTTGCCGGCCCGCGTGTCGCATGGCGGACATGGGCGAGCACGACCTGGCTCGGGATCCGGTGATGCTCGAGGATAGGGACAAAGTCGCTTCTGGTCGCGGGCACCGCTTCGCGGACGAGATGGGCGTCAGCACCCTCATAATAGGCCGCGCCCCACCCGTCCGGATTGGCGCCGTGCGGCGCACCGTGACGAACAAATTCGGCAAACGCGAAGGAAACGCGCCCGGGCGCACCGCTACTCATCGCGAATAGTTCACACAAACCATCCTCCGCTCTCATTCCACCGCAGCAGGGCACGAGGATGCGGGGCCGTCGTCCGACTGTCGAGAGCGGTGATGACGCGAGGGCGCATCACGCCGCCCTGCTTGTCGGGCGGTTTTGTCTGTGCTTGGATGGCGCCGCTCAATCAACGAAGGTAGAGGGAGGAGACCATGCGCCGTTTGCTGCTTTCAGCCGTTTTTTCGACGCTCGCGGTACCCGCATTCGCCGGCGGTTTCACCGTGACGAGCCCCGACTTCGCGAACGGCGCGACGATTCCGATGGCGCAGGTCTTCAATCAGGACGGCTGCACAGGCGGGGACCACTCGCCGGCGCTTTCCTGGTCCGGGGCACCGGCCGGCACCGAGAGTTTCGCGGTGACGATGTACGACCCGGATGCACCGACCGGGGGCGGCTGGTGGCACTGGACCGTCTTTAACATTCCGGCCGATGTGCACAGTCTTCCCGAGAATGCCGGAGCCGCCGGCTCGACGCTGCTGCCGAAGGGCGCGGGCGAGGGACGGACCGATTTCGGTTTTTCGCATTTCGGCGGCCCTTGTCCGCCGGTCGGCAACCCGCCGCATCATTACCACATCAGGATTTTTGCCGTGAAAGTGGCGAAGCTGCCGCTCAATGCCCAGTCCTCCGGTGACATGGTCGGCTTCGTGCTGCACTTCAACACGCTCGCCACCGCCGAGCTGGAAGGGACCTACGGCCGGCCGAAATAATCCAAGGATTTCCGGCCGAGCTTGAACGGCTCCCGCGTTCGGACAATGGTCGCGCGGTTCAACGGCGCCGGGAGCGAGGGGAATGGACGAAGCGGCGCGTGCCCGCCTTCTCTCCTGGCTCGCCGCGACGTTCGGAGAGCGCGTCGTCCTGGCCGATCTCGCACGCCTTTCCGGCGGCGCCATCCAGGAAAACTGGGGGCTCACGCTGAAATTTGCCGGAAGCGCCGTGCAGGAACTCGTGCTGCGACGGGATGCGCCTGCCGCCATCCGCTCGAGCCGGAGCCGCGAGGATGAGTTTCGCCTGCTTGGGCTGATGCGGCGGGCCGGGGTCGCAGCGCCGGAGCCGGTCGCACTCTGCACGGATCCGGCGGTGCTCGGCGGGCCGTTCTTCCTGATGCGGCGCATCTTTGGTGTCGCCGATCCGCGCCACCTGGTGCGTGATGACGATCTCGTTCCCGACCGCGTGGCGTTTGGCGCCGCACTCGGAGCGGAGCTTGCCCGGATTCACGCGATTCGCCCGCCGGCGCCCGAGTTCGGTTTTCTTGGCATGCCACCTGCGGATCCTGCGCGTTCGAGAGTCGAGGAATACCGTGCCGCGCTCGATCGGCTCGGCACGCCACAGCCGGCGATCGAGTGGGTGCTGCGCTGGCTCGAGCTGAACCGTCCGCCGCCCAACCCGCCAAGCCTGATCCACGGCGACTATCGGATCGGCAATATCATGGTCAGCGGCGGGGAAATCGCTGCCGTACTGGATTGGGAGTTCGCCGCCTGGAGCGACCCTGACGAAGAAATTGGCTGGTTCTGCGCGCATTGCTGGCGGTTCGGCCGACCCGATCGTGAGGCCGGTGGTGTCGCCGCGCGGAGCGACTTCTACCGCGGCTATGAAGCCGCTTCCGGTCGCCGGATCAATGCCGGGCAGATTCCGTACTGGGAGGCGATGGCCGCCAGCCGATGGGCGATCATCGCCCTTGAGCAGGGTGCCCGGCATTTGGCCGAGCAAGAACCTGGCCTGGAAGCCGCGCTCAGCGGGCGGATGGCGCCGGGGCTGGTCGCCGAGGCGATGGCCGTGATTGCCGGGATCGAACATGCGTGACGGCCCGGGCGGCGCCGTTTTGCTTGGAATTGCGCGTGCCAAGCTGCTCGGCGAGTTGTTGCCCTCTCTGCCACCGGAGCACTTGTACACGGCCCGCATGATCGCCAATGCGATGGCGATCGCGGCGCGCGAGCTTGGCTCCGACCCGGCGGCGATCGACCAGGAGGCCGGACGGCGGATGGCGGAGCTTTACCGGCTCGCCGGCCTTGCTTCGCCGCCGCCCGGGCGAGAGGCGGAGGAGATGGAACGGCGGCTTGCCGCCGACATCCGGGCGGGGCGTTTCGATGCGGCTGGGCCGGCTCTCCGCACGCTGCTCGAATGGCAGGTCGAGCAGCGGCTCCGGCTCGCCAATCCGAAGCTTGCATCGCCCGGGAACCGGCGAGGCTGAACGGATGGTGGTGGCGTGCTACTCTCGAGGCGGCCAGCGCGGGAGCACGAACAATGGGACAAAGCCTCGAGACCCCGGCCGACGCCAGTCTGCGAGCTGCCGCAAGCCAGCCCGCGTACGCGACTCCTGCCTATCGCAGCACCGCGCGCCGCGCACCGCGTGCCGCGCTGGTTGCCTTTCCGGGGAGCCTCACGGAAGCGACCGGCCCGCGCTTCACCCCCGAGCGATTCCCCCCGCTTGCAGATCTCTCACGGCAGGATGGGCACGACGCCCAGGGGCAGCGCATCATCGTCGCCGGCAGCGTGACCGACGAAAATGGCAGGCCGGTCCCGGATACGATGATCGAGCTGTGGCAGGCAAATGCCGCGGGCCGCTATCGCCATCCGGTGGACCAGCATGACGCTCCGCTCGATCCTTATTTCCTTGGCGCGGGACGCGTGTTTACCGATGGCGGCGGCCAATACCAATTTCTGACCATCCGGCCCGGGTCCTATCCCTGGCGCAATCACAGCAACGCCTGGCGCCCGAGCCATATCCACTTTTCCCTGTTCGGGCGCGGCTTTGCGGAGCGGCTCATCACCCAGATGTATTTCGAGGGCGATCCGTTGCTGGCGCTCGATCCGATATTTCATGCCGTGCCCAACCGCGATGCCCGCGAGCGGCTGGTCGCGCGTTTCACGATTGGTCTCACTCAAGCGGAATGGGCGCAGGGCTACCGCTTCGACATCGTGCTTCGCGGGCGAGGTGCCACACCGATGGAAGGTTGAGATGCCATTCGCAACCGCGCAACAGACGATCGGGCCCTACTGGCATGTGCTCGAAGATCCGGATGCGGCCGATCTGACGCGGTTCGGCGTTGCCGGGGCCGCGATCGTGCTGCGGGGCCGGATCCTCGATGGTGCCGCGGAACCCGTCACCGACGCCTGTGTCGAGCTGTGGCAGGCGGATCCACAAGCTTCAGCCGATTTTCAGGGATTTGGCCGGTGCGCCACGGACTCCGCGGGCGGATTCCGCTTTCGTACCGTCATGCCCGGCCCGATCCGCGGTCGCGGCAACAGGACCGAAGCGCCGCACCTGGCGCTTGCGATTCACGCCCGCGGGCTCACTCGCCCGCTGTTCACGCGCGTCTATTTCGCAGGCGAGGGCCTGAACGAAACCGACCCGCTGCTCGGCCTGATCGGCGATCCGGCCCGGCGCGCCACTTTGCTCGCCGCGGCCGAAGGAACGGAGACGTGGCGCTTCGATATTCGCCTGCAAGGCGAACGCGAGACCGTCTTCCTTGAGGTTCAGGACGTTGGTGATGCCAATGCGGTCTCGAACAGGCGGGAATAGACCAGCTCGAGCAGGTAGCGCCGTGCGCTCAAGGCAATCTCATCGAGCGAAGCTGTCTGCGCGATCCGGGCCCGGGCGTATGCGCGCATCTCATCGAGCGTTGGCACCTGCGGCAAGTCGATCTCGCTCCAGAACGTCTCCGCCTGCATGCGTGCACTCAGCACCCGTGCCTTGAGCTCGGTCCATCCCGGTGCGCGCGACAGCGCCTCCTGCACCTGGAGGGCGATGCTGTTGACCGGGAAGGAGGCCGCGAGTTGTTGCGCCACCTTGTTGATCACGTTCCGGCCCAGCCGCTGTTCGCCCATCACCACCGCGCGCGGCGGCAGATGCAGATCCCAGATCAGGCCGACCCAGGACAGCGTCTTCAGGCCGTAGAAAGTGAAATCGTACTCCCACCAGCGGAAGCCCTGCCTGACCGAGGCCTGATAGGCGTGATGATTGTTGTGCCAGCCCTCCCCCATGGTGATCAGGGCGAGCAGCCAACTGTTACGGGAGTGATCACCCGTCACGTAGCGGCGGCGCCCGATCAGATGGCCGAGCGAGTTGATGCTGAAGGTCGCGTGCCACACCAGGACGTTGCTCCAGCAGAAGCCGACCACCAGCCCCGGCAGTCCGGCAATCAGGAAGCAGATCCCGGCGAGCATCGCCGCCGGCAGATACTGATGCCGG
Source organism: Acetobacteraceae bacterium (assembly GCA_050730115.1). Taxonomy (GTDB): domain Bacteria; phylum Pseudomonadota; class Alphaproteobacteria; order Acetobacterales; family Acetobacteraceae; genus JAKAWQ01. The sequence goes on along the minus strand of JBOHMK010000190.1, from coordinate 29 downwards.
TCGAGCCAGAGCAGCTCGTGGTACTGGGC
>JBOHMK010000189.1:0-1977 GCA_050730115.1 Acetobacteraceae bacterium | reverse complement strand
ATTGTACAGCTCGCGGCTTGGTTCCTTGATCCGGATGACGGACTCTTCCACGCCCAGGGCGGACAGGGAATCGACGGCGCCGGCAAACCCGGCGCCGAGCGCCACGAGCCCGAAATCGGACGGCAGGAGCTCGTGGGCAAGGGTGAGCGTGTTCACCACTCCGAGCAGCCGGGTGACCAGACGCCAGCCGATGACCCAGCCGGCCCCCTTCGCCATCTTGGCCAGAATGGATCCGGACGACAGCGTGTCCATCATCCCGCCGTCCGATCCCGTGGGGACGCCGGATGGCAGCCGCGGCGCTCAGGCATCGACCGCCGTGCCGGCCAGCGCCGGGGCGGGCGGCAAGGCCGGATGGCGCGCGGCGTCGGCCAGAAACCCCTCGAACGCTAGCAGCAGCCACAGCACCCCGCTGTGGTCCGAGCCGCCGGCGGCGTGCTCGTCCAGAAGCCGGGCCAGTGCGGCCGGTTGAAACAGGCCGGAATCCAGCATCGCCGGTCCGAGCAGCCGCTCGCGCAAGAGCCCGGATCGCTGGCGCAGTTCGGCCGCGAGGGATTGGGCGAACCCTTGCTTGCGGCGGTACAGGATCTCGCGCGGCAGATGCGGCTCCATGGCGCGCTTGAGCAGGTACTTGCCCTGCCGGGCATGCAGCTTGAGGGATGACGGAAGGCACACGCCCCATTCCACGAACTCGTGGTCGAGCATGGGCGCGCGCACCTCAAGCCCGTTGGCCATGCTGGTCCGATCCACCTTGGTCAGGATGTCGCCGACCAGGTAGGTATGCACGTCGACATACTGAGCCTGGGTTAACGGCTCCTCGGACTCCGACGCCGCCATCAGTTCGCCGATCCGGTGCGCCGGATCGTAGCCATCGAGGTTGGTCGCCAGGTCCGGAGCGAGCAGCGCCCGGCGGCGCTCGTCCTGCGTCTTGCAGACCGTACGGAAGTAGCCCAGCGCGCTGTCGAGGCTGATCTCGCTCAGCGTGTGCTTGGCGCGCAGCCAGCGCGGCGCGCGGTCCAGCTTGGGATAAGCCCGGGCAAGCTCGCCGATGACGCGGCGGCGAAGCGGGCCGGGCACCCACCGGCGGACCGCGTCCGCCAGAACGTGCCATCGATAGCGACGATAGCCCCCCAGCACCTCGTCGCCGCCGTCGCCGGAGAGCGCGACCGTGACGTGCCGGCGGGTCAGCGCGCAGACGGTGTAGGTGGGGACCGAGGAGGCGTCGCCGAACGGCTCGCCGAAAATGCGCGCCTGCTGGCGGGCGGCCTCGACATAGTCCACCGCCGAGGCATCCCAGCGATGGCGGGTGGCGTAGCGGCGGGCGACCTGGTCGGCATACGGCCGCTCGTCCTGGTCGCCGGCAAAACCGATCGTGAACGTGGCCAGCGGCGAGCGGCGCAAGCCGGCGGCGAGCGCCACCACGGCACTGGAGTCCACGCCCCCGGAGAGAAAGGCGCCGAGCGGGACATCGGCGATCAGCCGGGCCGCGACGCTGTCGCGGAGGCGGTCGAGCAGGATCGGCGCCGCCTCGGCTTCGGTCGTCTCCCGCCGCGTTGCCCGCAAGCTCCAATAGCGCTGCGGGGTCAAGCCCTTGCCGCTGCCGCGCCGGACCAGGAGGTAGTGGGCGGCCGGCAGCTTGTGGATATCCGTATAGATGGTGCGTGGATCAGGTACGTAGCCGTAGCTAAAGAAGTCATCGACCGAAATCGGGTCGATGCGGCGCCGCAGGGCGGGTATTTCGGCAAATGCGCCGAGCTCGGAGGCAAAGAACAAACCGCCGTCCGGCCCCTGGGTATAGTAGAGCGGTTTCTTGCCCAGCCGGTCCCGGGCGAGAAAAAGCATTTCCTGATTGCGGTCCCATAATGCGAATGCGAACATGCCGGACAGGTGCCGCAGGCAATCCGGGCCCCAGCTTTCCCAGGCATGAATGATGGCTTCCGTGTCGCAGCGGTTGCGGAAGACGTGACCTTGTTCCTGAAG
>JBOHMK010000188.1:0-12060 GCA_050730115.1 Acetobacteraceae bacterium | reverse complement strand
TTCCGACGTCGCCAAGATCAGCGTGGTGGGGGTTGGCATGCGCAGCCACGCCGGCGTCGCCAGCACGATGTTCCGCACGCTGGCCGAGAAGGCGATCAACATCCAGGTCATCTCGACCAGCGAGATCAAGGTGAGCGTGCTGATTGGCGCGGAATATACCGAACTCGCGCTGCGCGCATTGCATACCGCCTACGGCCTCGATGCCGCCTGACGTTGCTGTCCCCCGTGCCGCTCGCGCGCGGCTCGACGCGCTCTGGGCGCGCGGCACTCGCTTCCTCGGCTGCGAGGTCGGCATCCTCGGCGGCGCCATGACCTGGGTGAGCGAGCGCCATCTCGTCGCCGCCATCTCCAATGCCGGAGGTTTCGGCGTCATCGCCTGCGGTTCGATGAACCCCGATCGCCTGGCCGCCGAAATTGCCGCGACCCAGGCGCTGACCGACCGCCCGTTCGGCGTCAACCTGATCACCATGCATCCGGAGCTCGAAGCCCTGATCGGGGTTTGTCTCGAGCTCCGCGTGACGCACATCGTGCTGGCCGGCGGGGTACCGCACGTTCGTACCGTGAGCCTGGTGAAAGAGAGTGGGACCAAGCTGATCTGTTTCGCGCCGGCGCTCGTCCTGGCGCGCCGCCTTGTCAAGGCCGGGGCGGACGCGCTGGTGATCGAAGGCTCGGAGGCCGGTGGTCACATCGGCCCGGTTTCTCTGACCGTGCTGGCGCAGGAAATCCTGCCGCATATCTCGGAAATTCCGGTGTTCGTTGCCGGTGGCCTCGGTCGCGGCGAGGCCATCCTCGCGTTTCTCGAGATGGGTGCGGTCGGCGCCCAGCTCGGCACTCGCTTTGCCGCCGCTTGCGAATCGATCGCCCATGCCCGCTTCAAGGCAGCCTTCATCCGCGCTCAGGCCCGCGATGCCGTACCGTCGGTCCAGATCGATGCGCGGTTTCCGGTGATTCCGGTGCGCGGCCTCGGCAATGCCGGAACCGGACATTTCCTCGAGCATCAGCGGGCGACGCTCAGGCGTTTCGAATCCGGGGAACTCACGCGCGCGGAGGCGCAGCTCGAGATCGAGCATTTCTGGGCCGGGGCGCTTCGCCGCGCCGTGATCGAAGGCGATGTCGAGCACGGCTCGATGATGGCGGGCCAGTCCGTGGGCATGGTGACGGCGGTGCAACCGGTCTCGGAAATCATGGCCGAGCTGGTCGAACAGGCAACCGCCGCCATCATCGCCCGCGGGCGTGCAGCCGGGTGAAGCAGCAGTTGGCCGGGACAATCTGCGGGGCTCCGCCCCGCGCGCGGCCAAAGGCAAGCCTCTGCAATCCCTCTTTTTAAGTTCGGGGGCCTCTGGCCTCAGGCCCCCAACGTCCCATTAGTTCCCCACCGGCACGGCCGACCCGCTGGGCATGAAACTCGGGCGATATTCATTGTCATCGCGAGCCGCCAGTTCGGCGGCGTGGCGATCCAGCCGTCAGGCACGGAGCGGCCTCTCTGGATCGCCACGGCGCTCTGCGCCTCGCGATGACGGCTGAGTGACGGGCTGTTTCTTTTTAGAGATATCCTCAGAATATCTCCGGTTGGGAGATCTCCGGGTAAGACGGGGCGCGCGGCATGACCAAAGTTACTGTCGGCAAATGGGGAAAGAACCTCGCGGTCCGGTTTCCCGGCGAGATCGTGAAAGCGGTCGGCCTCAGCGACGGTGAAAAACTGGAAATCGAGACGCGGGACGGGGACATCGTCGCCCGCCGTCCAGCGCCACACTTCACGCTTAAGGAGCTGTTCCGGGGCAAGAGCGCAAAGGAGTGGCGAGCGGCCTACGCCGGGGCCTTCGACTGGGGACCGGAGGTCGGGCGTGAGATCGTCAAGGAATGACTGCCAGGTCCTACAGGCCCGACGCCGGTGATCTGATCTGGACCGATTTCGACCCGACGAGAGGCAGAGAGCAGGCTGGCCGCCGGCCGGCTTTGGTCATCTCCCCGGCCGCCTTGACCGAGAACACGGGCCTCGCCATCGTCTGTCCGATTACCTCGAAGGTTCGGCCGTTTCCCACAAGCGTCGTCTTGCCGCCGGGTCTGGCCGTGAGCGGCGAAATCCTGACCAGCGACATCCGCAGCATCGACACCGGTGCCCGCCCGGTTCGATATATCCGGCATTACCGTGCCGCTCGAGATCGCCCGGCTCGTCCGGGCAAAACTCGAATCTTTGATCACGATCTGACGGCAGCTGCCGGGTCGCTCTGTTCCAAAAGACGAGCGTGGCGGCACTCAATTCGTTCGATTGAGACCTACGCGGCGTTCCCGTAACGGCCTGCAAGGCGAGCTGCCCGGGTGCGCATTTTCCCTCGATCCGAGCCGAACGGAACATGCGCTGGGGCCGCCGGCGCGTTCTCTTCCACCGCTGCGGCCGGCGGAGTAAGGGCGGAAGCGAGAGAAAGCAGCGGAGGCAATCCCGGGCGATGTTCAGCCGGAGCGGCACGGTGGTGGCGGGGCTGATCGTGGCGGCGATGCTGGTGAGCCTCGGGGCCTGTAGCGGGGGGATGCCGGCGCCGGTGAGCGGCGCGGAACAGGCGCCCGGAAGCTTCAACGTGCAGCTCCACGGGCAGATGACGGACATGCTCGGCACCGCGCAACCGTAACGGCGCGCGGCAGAGACCCGGCAGGGATCAGGCGGAGAGCGAGGCCAACAGCGAAAAGGCGAGTGGCGGACCCGATATTCCGGGAGGAAAGCGCCAGAGACCGGAACCATCGGGCGCGAGCGCGGCGAAGCGGCGCCATGGAACGGATTCGTGCTCGTGCACGAAGGCGATCCGGAAGCCGGCATCGACCGCGCCCGCGATCAGATCCGAGAACGGGTGCAGCCATTGCCGGCATGCCGGATTGGCGATCGGCGTCGGATCACCGGTGTAGGATTGCGAGACGCTGAGCTGCAGAGGGCTGGAAGGCCCGGTGCGCCAGGGCGGGACGAAAACGTAGCGGGGACAGCCCGGATTTGCGGCCGATTGCTCGAGCGTTGCGGCCAGCGGGTGATCATCGGCGAGATAGAGTTTTCCCTCGGGCCGCAGCATTGAGGCGGCCGCCCGGAACCATGGGGCGAGATCCGGAATCCAGCACAGCACGCCCCAGGTTGCGAACACGAGATCGAAATGGCCGGAGACGAGCGCCCGCACGTCATGGACGTCGCCCTCGACGAAGCGCACAGAAAGGCCGGTTTCCGCAGCAAGCCGGCGCGCGACGGCGATTGCCGCGGGCGAGAAGTCGATGCCGCTTGCCAGGGCGCCGCGGCGCGCGAGCGAGAGCGTGTCAAGACCGAGATGGCATTGCAAGTGCAGCACCGAGAGGCCGGAGAGATCGCCGAGCTCGCCCGCTTCGATCGGGGTCAGGGTATCGTGGCCGGAGCGACACTCCTCGAGGCGGTAGAAGCGGGTGGCATCGCGCGCATGGATCACGGCACGATCGTTCCAGTGGCGACGGTTGAGCGCGGTCGCGTCATTGCTGTCGGGCAATGGCATCAGTCCCAGGCGATGCGGGCGAAGAAGGTGGCGATCTCCGCGGCTGAACGGTCGGGATCTTCACGGTGCGGGAAGTGCCCGACATCGGGCAGGACCGAAAGCTCGAGATTGGTGAAGGTCTCGCCGAGACGATCGGTCCACTCGAACGGGAACAGCACATCGTGCCGCGCCCAGCGAACCGCAGTCGGGATCGCGATTGGCGGCAAGGGTGGTGCAGTCCCTGCCATGATGGCGATCCGGGCGGCGTTCGCGGCGCGGTAATAGGCGAAGCCGCCCTCGAGATTCCCGGGAACGAGGAAATTGTCGACAAAGGCGCCGAGCACATCGTCGAACGCCTGTTTGCGGTGCGACCAGTGGCGGAGGAAGTGGCCGATATAGGCGCTACAGGCGGCGCGGCTGGCGCCGATGAGAATCGGGGCGAGTGCCAACTGGTGGAAGGCCTGATACCAGATTTCGCCGAGACGGTCGGGCGCGCCCAGGCGCCGGCCAATGCCGGGGTAGACGAAATTGAAGAAGAAGAGGCCGGATATGCGTTCAGAGGCGCGGCGGGCGAGCACTTGCATGACGGCGCCGCCGACATCGTGCCCGACGATGCCGACGCGACCGATGCCGAGCGCCTCGAGAATGGCGAGGATGTCGGCGGCATGATCGCCGGCCCCCCATGGGCCGGCCGGTTTGTCGGAGGCGCCGAAGCCGCGGAGGTCGGGTGCGAGCAATGTGAAGCGTGGGGCGAGACGATCCATGACCGGTTCCCAGGTGAGCCAGAACTCGGGCCAGCCATGCAACAGCAGCAACGGGCGTCCCGCGCCGCTCCGGGCGAGGTGAAACGAGGCGCCGTTGGCCGCGACGTTCAGATGGTCCATTCTGATCCTCCGCAAGACCGGCCGGGGCTGCCGGCTTGTCGATGCCGGTTAGCGGGTTCGGAGCACGCGGGCTACCGGCGGCGATCGGGGAGGATCCGAGCCCCCTACCCTCTGCACCCAAGACCGGGCGCCGCGCGCCGAAGAGGAAAGACGATGGCCGACGAAACGCCGGTCCGCTGGCAGCCCAATCGGGAGCGGCCGCCGCCGCCCTGGCCAAACCCGCCGCTGGCATTGGCGATCGCCCGCGGTTTCCGAGGGCGCTGCCCGGCCTGCGGAAAAACCCGCCTGTTCTCGAGCTTTCTTCGGATCGTGCCCGCTTGCCCGGCGTGCGGGGCGCCGCTCGGCCGGGTGCCGATCGATGATACCGGTCCGGTGTTCACGATCTTCATCGTCGGCGTGGTTGTGGTTGGACTGCTGGTGGTGATGGAGACGACGATGCACCTTCCGGGAATCGTCGAGGCGGCGATCCTGATGCCGTTGACGGTGGTGCTCGCGCTGGTGCTGCTGCATCCGCTGAAGGGCGCGGCACTTGGGCTGATGCTCCGGCTCGGAATCGTGAAGGGCGAAGACGAACCCTGAGGTGCGGCGCCATGCTTGTTCCACGTACCCTTGTTTTTGTACCGGGGGCGATAACATACAGAGCAAATCTATCTATAAGCACAGAGGCAAGGCGTGACGGAATGCGTGCGCAATGAGCAGCGAGTTGGGACTGCTGCCCAAGGATGTGGTGGCGTATCGCACCACCAGGATTTTCACGGAAAGCACTATCCCGGAAGGGCTGTTGCATGAGCATCGGACGATGGCCGGGGTATGGGGGTTGATCGAGGTTCTGGAGGGGCGGCTGTTGTTTCGCGTGCCGGGGGCAGGCCAGGAGCATATGCTGGGACCGGAATTGGCCCCGGGCGTAGCGGAGCCGGGCGTTACGCACGAGGTCGCGCCACAGGGTCCGGTCAGGTTTCGGATCACTTTTTACCGGCGGCCCGAACCCACGGGTTGACAGGGGCCTCGGGCGCGGGACGCGAGCAGGAAGGAGGAAGAGAGATGGCGGATCGAATGTATCCACAACCTTCACAGGAATTGGCAGCCAAGCGGCGGAAGCTGGCGCCGAACCAGCTTCAGGCGTTCGAGGCGTTCAGCAAGGCGGCGTTCGCGGAAGGTGCGCTGCCCGTGAAGGTGAAGCAGCTGATCGCGCTCGCGGTCGCGCACGTGACGCAGTGCCCTTATTGCATCAAGGGGCACACGAAAGCGGCGATCAGGGCCGGAGCGAGCCCCGAGGAGATGATGGAGGCGATCTGGGTAGCGGCTGAAATGCGGGCCGGCGGCGCCTATGCCCATTCCAACCTGATGCTGGATACACTCGATGAGTCGGCGGCGAAGCCGGCCGTGGCCGCGCACGGATGAGCGAGATCCTGCTGAAGCGGGCCTACGACCCACCCGATCCGGGTGACGGGAGACGCGTGCTCGTGGACCGGTTATGGCCGCGCGGGGTGAAGAAGGACGAGGCTGCGATCGACGTCTGGCTGAAGGACGTGGCACCGAGCACGGAGCTCCGGCAATGGTTCGGCCACGATCCGGCGAAGTGGACCGAGTTTCGCAAGCGTTACCGGGCCGAGCTTGCGCACGGGGCCGCGATCAAGGAGCTGCGTGCGCTGGTGGCACAGAACAAACGGACGACGCTGGTGTTCGCGGCGCACGATACCGAACACTGCAACGCGGTGGTGTTACGGGAGCTTTGCCGCGGGTGAGGGTGGCGCGGGGGCTTGAAGTTCGGGGGTCTGGGACCTCAGGCCCCCAATGTCCCATTGGGCGGTTCAGGGGCGGAGCCCTTGCCCTGGCTTTTCGGCAAACTGCTACCAGATATTGCAACCGGTGGATGTCGATTTTCGATGACATTCGATCCGTAAGAGAGTAGGGCCGCTATCACGCGATCGTGAGCAATGTATCCAGGGAGCCATGCTCGGACGGGCCGCCTGCAGCCGCGTGATGAGGCGGGAGAGCGTGTGGCGAGGCGTCCCGGGCGGGTCCGTGCCGGGGCCGGAGATGCGCTCGGCCCGGCGCGCGGGATCCTGCTTTCCGCCCTGATCGGGCTTGCGCTCTGGGGCATTATCTTCTCGGCAGTGTGGGTGCTGTTCCTGCGCTGAAACGGGATCGGCCGGCTCCGCAATCAGAATCCGAACATGTGGTCGAGCGAGAACAGACCTCCTTCGGCCATCAGGCCGTGATAGCCGAACAGGCGGCAGGTGGTATCGCGCACCAGGACGTAGCCGCCGCTGCCGGCGGCGGCGAGTGCGGCAGCGGGGAAGATCGCGTCGGGAAAGATCATTGCTGAACCCGAGCAGGCGATCCGTATTGCTTCCTCCGCGATCGCCTTCCCCACGCTGTCGTGCAGCAAAAGGGACGTTTCGGAGTGCGCCCTCCAGGGTGCCGAGGCCGGGTAGATCAGAACGGAAAAGCTCCTCCGGCCGCCTTCGCCGAGCCTGAGGAAGAGCCGGGTCGAAAGGCCGGGGGGAGGCCCGGCATAAGATTGTGGCTCGTCCTTCCAGGTCATCGCGGTGTTGAAGATGTGCGAGCCGAAGCTGCTCTCTGCGGCGTGCCCGGTCGCGCGGTGCTCGTAACGCATCAGCGCGTGCATCCAGCCATCCGCTTCGCCGCCTGCGCGGAAGTCATAGACGAGCTCCGCGTGGCCGCCGGCCTCGCCGAGGGCGTCGCCGGGGATGAGCGTATCGAGATCGAACGCGATCTCGTGCCGACGCGGCAAGGCGCCGAGGAACTGCTCTCTGATCAGCGCGCCAGACGAATTGAAGAGATCGAGGCGGAGCGGGAGCGTCCGCTGGGTCTCTGCCATCGGATTCGGCTGCACGATGGTCCGGTAATGAAGCGGCGGCAGGACCGGGAACGGCAGCAGGAAGCCTCGGCCGAGCAGGTTCGACAGGCTTTGGATTCCCGGGTCAGGCTCGAGGTCGGCTCGCTCGACGTTGACATGCGCGATTCGCCGCCGGCCTTCGCGAAGCACTTCATAGCGCGGCCGGACCACGTGCCGTCCGGCGCGGATCTCGATCTGTGCCGGCCAATGGACCTCGGGCAAGAGCTTCGCCACGTCGAGTGCGAGCGTCGCGTAGGGACCGACGGGTTGATCGAGCGGAACAGGCTCGTCGGCGCCCATCCGGTCGAGCGCGATGGCGCCGGGTGGAATTGGTACGGCGTGGCTGTTCTGCACCCAGAGCACGACCTTCTCGTCCGGTCGCGGCGCCGGCAGGCCGGCATAACGATCGGCGGGCCAGGCATTGGCATCGTGGGTGCAGGAGAGGACCGGCGCCAAGCTGCCGTTCACGGAATAGGTATCGAGCGCGTACTTGACGACATCGTGGCCGGCCGCGCCGATCACATGCAGGAACAACTGGCCGACGAACGCGCCGAGGCCGAACCGGCGGCGGACCGCGCGGCTCTCGATCACGATGCCGCCCGGGCCGGCCGGCACCTTTTCCTCCCAGCTCGCAAGCACCTCGCCACCCTCGCCGAACAGGCGGAGCCACAACCGCACCTCACGCGCCCCGTAGCCGGCCCAGTAATTGGCCGTGACCAGCCGCGTGGCGAGGCCGTCGTGGTCGCGGAAGAACGCGTAGTTGGTGGCGTAGTTGAGCGGATCGAGCGTGCGCCGCGGGTTACCGAGCATATGATCCGGCAGCCGCACCTGGTCGAGGCTTGCAATTTCGACGCCGGCCGGTGCGGAGGCGGCGACGCGCGGCTCGAGCCTTTTCGTATCGAAGGCGGCGATCAGCACGGCCGCTGCGCCCGAGGCCGCGAGGTCGGTCAGCGGCCGGCACGTAAAACCCGCCCGTGGCGTCGCGATTTCCCGTACGTCCTGAACGAAGATGCCGGCGAGCGGCGGAATTTGCGGGTGCAGCGCGAGGAGTGCCGGGGCGATGCCGTCCGGATCGAACAGCGCGATCGGTGCGGAGCGGCCAAGCCGCGCATAAAGCCGCGTCACGGCCTCGGCGGCCAACGGGTGGGCGAGCGCCTTGTAGATGACGTTGCCACCGCGCCGCTGGTCGAAGGTTTTGATCTCGAGCATGGTTTCTCCGCGTCAGTCGAAGCCGAGGCGCCGGCACATCTCGGCCGCGGCCAAGGCGGTGTCGTCGAGCGGCGCGACGGGCCAGCTTTCCAGGCGTCCGGCAAACATCCTGACCCGGCCCAATGCTTCAAGGTCGACCACGAACAACCGGTTGCGGCGGGATCGGCCGGGCAGAGGGGCTAGCATGACCGGGACCCGGGTGGCCACCGCCTCGGAGATCATCGAGACCGAATCGACGGTGACGATGATGGCGTCCGATAAGCCGAGCAAGCCGAAATACGGATTGTCCCCGGTACCATCCCAGACATAACCTCCGACGGGCTCGAGGGCTGCCCTGAGCGCGGCGAGCGCCGCGCGATCGGTGCGCCGCGAGGGAGTGAGCGCCACGCCGACCGCGTCTGCGCGGGCCATGCCGGCAAGCGACCGACCGAGCCGGGCCGCGACCGCCGAGCCCAGCCGGAAGCGGCCGTTGGTGCCGCCGATCAGCACGCCGACCAGCGGACGCGGCAGGTTGGCGAACCGCGGCGCCCAGAGCGCAGCGGCCGCCCCGAGCCTCGCCGGCGTCGCCCGATGCAGTGCCGTCCGCGTGACGACGACGTTCGGGCCGGAGATCTCGTCATGCCGCGCGGCGAGGACGAGATCGAAGCGGTCGAATCGCATGCGCGGGTGCTGCACCTGCACGACGCGGCTGCCGCGCTCTTTGAGGGCGGCGCCAACTGCCGCTCCGACCCCGCCGACCGCGATCGCGAACGGCGGAAACGGCGGCTCGAGTCCGACCGCAGAGAGCGGTTTTGGCCAGAGGCGGGGGGTGAGAAGGCGCCAGGGCACCCGCGGGGTGAGGGCCACGGTCTCGGCGGCGATACCCGACGCCTCGGCGAGGCCGAGCCCCTGCGAGACAAGGCCGGCATAGGCGGCGCAGAGAATGCGCGCTCCCGATGGCTTCATGCCGGCCGTGCGTTGGCGAAGGCGGCCAGAATTTCGGCCGCGAACGTGGCCCAGGCATCGGCCGGAGCCGCCGCGCGAAGGGGCTGGGGCAGCGCCTCGGCGAGCTTTTCCAGGCACTCGGCCAGCGCCTGCGGCTCGGGCGCGGTGAGACGGGCCAGGCTCTCACCCTGCAACTGCTGCGGGAGGCCGCCCACGCGGGTTGCGACCACCGGCCGGCCCGCTGCCAGTGCCGCCGCGGCGACACCGCTCTGGCTTGCTTCCCGGTACGGCAGCACCAAGGCATCGGCCCAGGCGAGGAGGTGGCCGACCTCGGCTTCCGGCACCCAGCGATTTTCCACGCTCACGCCTTCCAGGGCGGCCAAACGCGCCAACTCCGCGCTCGGTGGGCCGCTGCCGACGACCCGAACCGTGAAACGGCCTGCCGGCAGAAGCTGCAGCGCGTCAGCCAGAAGATCCAACCCCTTGTAGCGGCGCAAGCGGCCGAAAAAGAGCAATCGGAGCGGCCCGCCATGCGGCGTCGGCTCCGGCACGACGCCGAAATCGAGTGGCGGATGCCGGGCGATCAGCAGCCGCTGTTCGGAAACCAGACCCTGGTCGAGCAGCTTCCGACCGACATGCCGCGACAGCGCGACCACCAGCGTTGCGCGCCGGATCAGCCGATGCTGCAACGCCATCTGCAGGAAATGGCCATCACCGGGATGGCGCTCGGCATCGTGGATGATGATGGCAGCGGGGATGGAGCGGCGCCTGAGTGCCGCGAACATCAGGGGATCGAGCAGCGCCGGCAACGCGGAAATGGCGAAGTCGGGTCGCAGCAGGGTGAGGCGCTCGGCGAGGCCGCCGATCAGCCAGGGCGCGGCGGCCAGCCTGCCGATCAGTCCCGGCCAGCCGTTATAGGTCGGGAAGACCAGGTCGGGGGGCGACGAATGCCCGGCTTGCAGGAGCTCGGCCTGGGCGGAAAGCGAGATGAGTCCGATGGTCCCGGGCAGCCGCGAGAGACCTCGGGCCAACTCGGAGGCAAAGCGCGGGGCCCCGCCAAACCGCCCCCAGTGCCAGACCAGTACTTTCACCGGCTGAGGCCGATGGCTGCCAGGGCCGCTTCCAGCGGGCCGGAGCCGAGCTTTTCCTCGGCCGCCTCTGCCGCCCGCGCGCCCAATGCGGCGCGCGCGGCCGGGTCATCGGCGAGGCGGGCGAGGTGCCGGGCCGCCGCGCCGATGTCCGGCTCGGCCCAGAGCGCCCCCTCGGATGAATAGACGTCACGCGGATCTCTGACCGGGACCAGGCGACAGGGGACGAGTGTGCTGCTCTGTTCGTCCATGAAGTCGAGGTTGCCGGACCAGCCGGTCGCGACCACCGGCTTGCCGAGCAACATCGCCTCCGCGGGGACCAGACCAAAGCCCTCGCTCCGATGCAGGCTGAGCACGATATCCGCAGCCTTGGTGAGGGCGTAATTGTCGGGACCGGCGAGCACATCCGTGAACAGGCGGATATTCGACGAGCCCGCGATCGCAGTTTCGAGGATCGCAAAATCATCGGCTTCAACCCCCGGATTTCCGACCTTGATCAGAAGGATGCGATCCGGTCTCTCGCCGAAGGCGGCGCGGAAGGCGGCGATCGCGGCGAGCGGATTCTTGCGCACGAAGCTCGAGGCCAGGTTGAACGAGACCAGCACAATCACCGCCTGTTCCGGCAACCCGAACGAGGCCCGGCTGCGTGCCGACGGCCGGGGCGGCACGATTGCCAACGGGTAGGGTACCACGCGCACCCGACCAGGCATGAATTTCTCGATCGCGCGGGCGGTGAAGGTGGACGAGACCCAGGCCTCGTGCACCAGGGGTGCAGCGGTCCGCCAGAGCGGTGGTGCAGTTTCGAGTTCCCAGTTCCAGAAGCCGATGACGCGCCGGCCAGGCACGAGTTGCCGGCCTTGGCGGCACAGGACCCAGGGCAGCATCGGCGGGTTGACGTGCAGCAGCAGGGCCGCTTCCCGCGGTGCCGGCGCACGCTGCCGGCCCTCGGGAAAGGCGAGGTCGGGTGCCGCCCCCGGCCACATGGCGCGAGAGACATCGAGCGGCCAGCAAGCGACGCCAAGCGCCTCGAGCGCCGCGGCCATCAACCGGGCGCCTTCGCCGAGACCGGTGGCACGCGAAAACGCGCCGGCCACGACCACGCCATGCGCATGGGCAGGCGCGGCGCGAGCGGGCCGCGGCGCAAGAGCGGCCGTCAAGCGCGCGAATCCCATGCGCCGCTGCCCGGCCGGCAACAGCCGCCAGAGGCGATGGGCGAACGAAAGCGGCGCGGCAGACGCGGGGGACATCGGCCGCATAGGTGCAGTGAGGGGCGGCGGTGGACAAGCGGGGTCGGCGGGCTCAGCGTCGGGCGAGGAGCGGCGATCTGAAGGGGCGGCTTTTGCCGGCGCGCTGCTGCCAGCGTTCCCGGCAACGGCTTGACGGCACGCCGCATGCTCCTCTAGCCTTGCCGCATGTTCGGAGATGCCCTTGCCAGGCGACGCCGACGCCGACTTTGCGTCGGCGGTCCCGGTGCGAATGGCGGGGATCGGCGTAACGGAATCCGCGTCCGCGCGCGATCCTCCGGCTAGCGCCTTTCTTCCTCGAACCATCCTCCGCCCCGCCGGCCCAAGGCCTGCGGGGCTTTTGTTGTTGCCCTTCGATCCGACCGAGCC
>JBOHMK010000187.1:0-4645 GCA_050730115.1 Acetobacteraceae bacterium | reverse complement strand
TTGTTCGCTGCCGGGCCGGCAAGACGGGCTCGCTTCGCGCCCGCGGACTGCATCCTGGGCAGCGGCGATGTTCGGTCACTGCAAGGAGGCCCGGTTGGTCGGAGATCGCGAGGCTCTGCACTTGGAGGGGACAATGCACCGGCTCCTGTTCCTGCTCCATCCGGCGCGGCTGATCGCGGCCCTGATCGGGACCGCAGGAGTTGGCGTCGCCGGCATCGCCACGCTTGCACTTGCGGGCCGGCTCGGTGCCGGGCCGCCCAATCTTGCGATGGTGACTGGCGGCATCATCGCTCTCAACCTGCTGCTCTTCTTTCCGCCCGGCGAACTTGGCCGACACCCGCAGCGATTCTTCCTTTTGTTCGCGGTGAACATCATTCCGCTGCTGCTCGCCGTCTGGCTCGCCCGGCACCAACAGATCCTGGTGCAACTCCTGCTCGTCGCTTGCGCGGGGGGCGCCGCACTTGCCCGGCCGTTCGGCGCGCTCCCTCAAGGGATAGCGACCACGATTGTCCTCAACGTACTGCTCGCGCTGCTGCTCGGCTCGGCCGCGGATTTTCCGACCATTGCGGCGATCGCTGCGGTCGTCGGATGCGTGGCCGGTTTTGCCGCCGATGCGCTGGCCGAGCTGCCGTTCGGAGGGATCGGCACGCTCGCCGAGCGCGGACTTCTCAGAGACGCGGCGGCGTCGTTCCTGGAGCAGGCGGCGCGGCGCTGGCGGCAGAAAGCTGATTGGAATGCGGCCTGGTTCGACGCCGATGCGACCCGACTCGCCGCAGTCGCCGATGACATGGCGCTGGTCCCGGGCCGCCCGATGCCGCTCGTGCTCAGGGATCTGATCGCGGCGATCGGCCGCACCGGTGGCAAGCTCGCAGCGTTGCGCGACGCTTTGGGCGCGCCGCTCCCGGTAACGATCGGCGAGACGTTCGCCACGCTCGCGCAAGCGATCCGGCAGCGGACCGCGGCCAGCTTCATTCTGGAGCGGCTGCGCCTGGCGGCGCTCGCTGCCCCCGGGCGAGGACCAGGGGCGGATCGTGCGGCGTCGGAAGCGCTCGGGCTTTGGCTTCTGCTGGGCGAGCTTGCGCACCACATCACCGCGCCTGCCGCAGCCCCTCCCCCGCGCTCGCGCGGCAAGGCGTTGCTCGGTCGGCCAGAGCTCAGCATCGCCTTGCAGGCCGTAGTGGCGGTCGGGATTGCGATTGTCGTGGCGCAACTGCTGCCCGCCAAGCGGCCGTACTGGATTCCGTTGACCGCGGTGATCCTGACCTCGACGAGCTTCGGTGAAACGCTTCGCAAGAGCTACGAGAGGCTGCTTGGCACCGTGGTCGGCCTGGTCGTGGGCGAGTTGCTTTGGCTCCTGCTCGCCGGGCGGCCGGCTGCCACTATGGCTCTGTTGCTGCTCGCCGTGGCAGCGATCTTCTTCGTGCGCACCGGCGCCTACCGCTGGATGCTGGCCTGGGTGACGCTGGCCCTGGTGGTGCTGCTCAATGAGGCCGGGCAGGCTTCGTTGCTGGTGGACGGGCGGCTCGTCGATACGGTGATCGGGTTGGTGATCGTGCTGGTGGTCACGCGCTTCCTGGTGCCGGTGCGCGCCAGCAGGGTTGCCGAGGCTCGTGAACGGGCGCTGCTCGCGACTGTTGGCGCCGGGCTGAGGGACCTGCAGGCGGGACGTGCCGGCGAGGAACGGCCCGGCGAACTTGCGGCAGCACTCGGGGCACTGCGCGTGATCTCGGATGCGGAGCTTTTGGAGTCGGGGTTGCGGCGCGGCGTCAGGGCCCGTGTCACGGAGCGGCTCGGCGCTGCCGAGCGCATCACCCGAGCGTTCCTCTCCTTCGCCGCCTTACCTGAGGATTTCCGGCCCGCACCGGAAACCGCTGAGGCGATTGCGGCGATCGCGGGGATGGCGGAAGCCGCGGCGGCTGGGCGCGTCGCAGCGCCTCCGGACATGGCAGCGTTGGGGCAGGCGCTGATCGCCCGCGCCGACGGCTCGGGCCGCATCCGGCTCGACCTCCGTGTGCTCGGAGTACTGACCGTCCTCGGTGAGGCAATTGCCAGCCTGGCCGCGGCTCGGCAACCGGGAGAGACCCCGGATGTCGCCGCCCGGGGAGGTCGGATAGCGTCAGGCATCCAGTGAGATTCCGAGGATACCGAAGATGATCTATGAGCTCCGTGTCTATCACTGCATTCCGGGCCGGCTGCCGGCGCTTCTCAAGCGGTTCGAAGACGTGACACTCGGGATCTGGCAGCGGCACGGCGTCCGCCAGGCCGGGTTCTGGACGGTCATCGCCGGCCAATCGAACCAGGATCTCTATTACCTGCTGGCGTGGGATTCACTGGCCGCGCGGGAACGGATCTGGGGCGGCTTCATGGCTGACCCGGAATGGATCGCCCGGCGCTCGGAATCCGAGCGCGATGGGCCCATCATTGCCTCAATCACCAACAGCTTCCTGCAACCGACCGCGTTTTCAGCAGTGAAATGAGCGGCACCGAACGACGGGCAGGCGCGCCGGGCGTCGGCAGCCCGACCGTTGCAGGCCCGGCCACCGTTGCCTTCCTTACCAAGCGTTTCGGTTCTTAACAAACCCGCCATACAATCGCCTGAAGCCTTGGCTCCCATGGCAGGCAGAGACGGTCGGAAGCCCGTCTCCTGTCCCGGTCGCAAGGGAGCCCGCCATGCACATCACCGCCCGCCGCCGCATCGCTGTCGTGGTGCCGGTGAACAACGAGGCACCCAATGTTTTGCCGCTGCTTGGGGAAATCCGTGCAGCGATGCACGGCTACGACTACGAGATCGTTTACGTCGACGATGGCAGCACCGATGCGACCGCGCAGATTCTTGCCGATGCGGCGCGCGAGGCGAGTGAGCTCAAGGTGGTTCGCCACCGTTCCGCATGCGGCCAGAGTGCGGCGATCATCACCGGCGTCAGAGCAGCGGAGGCCGAGTGGATCGTCACCATCGACGGCGATGGCCAGAATGACCCGGCGGATATTCCAGGCATGATGGCTGAGGCGCTCAGCCATGATTTTCCTGGCGTGCCGCTGCTGATCGCGGGCCACCGGCAGCGTCGCCAGGATGACCTGATGAAGCGATTGAGTTCGCGAATTGCCAACTCGGTTCGCGCCCGCGTGCTCGGCGATGCAACACCCGATACCGGCTGCGGTCTGAAGCTGTTCCGCCGCGAGATGTTTCAGGAATTGCCGCATTTCGACCACATGCACAGGTTCCTGCCGGCGCTCTTCATCCGCGCCGGCGGCGTGGTGATCTCGCATCCCGTACGCCACCGGGCGCGCCCCGCGGGCCGGTCGCATTACGGCACACTGGACCGGCTCCGTGTCGGAGTGGCGGATCTCGTCGGTGTCGGCTGGCTCAGCCGCCGCGGGCGCCGGCCGGAGATCCTCAGTCAGCCGGAGCCGAACGTCCTCAACGACTCCACCCGCGCCCGCGAGCCGGCGTGATGACCGCAATCGGCCTCACTGCCCGATCCGTCCTCAAGCCGGCCCTGATGGTGAGCGGCCTGACCGCCGGTGCGCTGGCACTCGACCTCTTGCCGTTCAAAGAGTTCCTGACCCACGGGACCGGAGCGGCGCCGACTGATGCGGCGTGGTTCATCCTGCTCGGCGCACTCGCTTGCGCCGTCGGGGTGCCGCGTCAGATCGTGGCCTTTGCGGGCGGATATGTCTGGGGTTTCTGGGGCGGGATCGTGCTGGCACTGGTGGCGCAGATCATCGGCGCTGCGGCCGATCTTTTCTGGGCCAGGATGATTGGGCGCGACTGGGTTCAGGCCCGCCTCAGGGGCCGCATCCAGAGGCTCGATCGGATGCTGAGCGACCGTCCCTTCGCCGCCACGATCGCCTTGCGCTTCATGCCGATCGGCAACAATCTCCTGCTCAATCTTCTGGCCGGAGTTTCCGCCGTGCCGGCGGTGGGCTTTCTTGCCGGTTCGTTGATCGGATTCGTGCCACAAACCGTAATTTTCGCATTGCTGGGCTCGGGCAGCCGGATCGCGCAAGGCACGGAAATAGCGCTCGGAACCGCGCTGTTCGTGGTCTCCGCGGTGATCGGCGCGATCATGCTTCGCCGGCGTGCCGCGGCGATCGAAACTCCGCTCAACTGAACTCTGGTCCCGCTCAACCCGGCCGGCCGAACCCCGAAGCCGATCGCCTCGGCAGATGTCCGCACACGGAATGTGAGCGGCCAAGAGCGCCGATTTTTCGTGGACACATATCCGACCTGTGAATAGGGTCAGCCGGCTACCGGAAATCGGAGAGAAGTGTCCCGATCCAGGCGTCAGCCGATGTCGACGGACTTCGGAACCGGTACCCCGGGTGGAGATCGATTGCATCTTCCTGCTGCCAGGCGGCGAGAGGAACGATGATCCGCGTTGAGGAACTCGAGACACCGGTGCCGGTGATCGCGCTGCAGCGGGTAGAGCACAACCTTGCCAAGATGCAGGCCTACTGCCAGCAGCACAATCTCCGCCTGCGCCCCCACGTCAAGACCCACAAGCAGCAATTCTCATTTTGCCTCGACGCTGTAACGAAGGGGCAGATTGAGCTGCCCCGAGCGGCGATGCTGATGCCGAGATCGCCCATGTCGGTGAAGTCCGACAGGCCTTGCTGGCCGGGGATGTGGTCCTGACGGAAGATC
>JBOHMK010000186.1:0-3972 GCA_050730115.1 Acetobacteraceae bacterium | reverse complement strand
AAGTGACGCTGCAGGCGCGCCCGTTCGCATGGGCCGAGCCGGACAGCGAGCGCGATACGCTGACGCCCACCCAGGATCTCGAGCTTTCGCCGCCGTTCTTTCCCCTTGCCCATGGCGATGTGCAGATCCTGCGCCTGGTGCTGCCGGCCGCGAGTACGCCCACGGGGCGCTATTTCCGCATCCTCCTCGACGAGCTGCCGCAACCGGGACGATCGCGCGGGGTCAGCATGGTGCTGCGCATCTCGCTCCCGGTCTTCATGGCGCCCTCCGATCCGGACGCGGCGCCGAGGCTCGCCTGGCGGATTGGCCCGGACGGGACGATCGAGGCACGCAACACCGGCGATGACTGGGACGAGGTAACGGGGCTCTCGCTGATGCTGCCGGGCGGCGCGCGGCGGACCCCGCGCCTCGATGCGACCTCACCCTATCTTCTGCCGGGCGCTGCCCGGCGGTGGCGCACGGGCGCGCCGCTTCGATCCGGAGCCGCGGTCCGGCTGAGCGGCAGCGGCCGCCGCGGCGCATTCGATCTCGCGCTCCACGTTGGCGCATGAGCGCGACGCCCGCCCGCCGGCTGCCGTGCCGCAGCCGGCGGGCGGGCGCGGCCCTCGCCACATTCATTCTGCTCGTAAGCGCGCGGAGCCGGGCGGCCGATCAGACCCTGCTGCTCGAAGTCATGTTGAACGGCAGGGACACCAACCAGGTAGTCCACTTCGAGGATCGTGATGGCGCGCTTTACGCCGCGCCTGCTGATCTGAAGGCGATCGGGCTGGCGGTGCCGGCCGGACTGCGGGTGGGCCCGCAGGGGATGGTGCCGCTCTCCGGATTGCCCGGGGTCAGCGCCGCTTTGAATTTTCCGACCCAGAGCATTGCCATCAAGGCGGCGCCGGCGGCTCTTCAGGAAACCGTCATCGAGGCGCAGCCGATCGCGCCTGCCGTCCCGGGCGCCGTCACGCCCGGCCTGTTGCTCAATTACGACCTGCTCGGCACGCTGGCCGGGCCACAGAGTTCGGCGAGCGGCCTCTTCGACCTCCGCGCCTTCAACCGGCTCGGCGTCTTCGAATCGACCGGCGTCGCCTATGGCAATTACGGTCCGGGCGTGCCGGATTTCGTCCGCCTCGATACCAATTTCACGCATGACGATCCGACAGAGCTCCGCCAGATCGTGGCCGGGGATCTGATCAGCGGCGCGCTCTCCTGGACCAGGTCGGTGCGCATGGGCGGGCTGCAGGTGGCGACGGATTTCGCGCTCCGGCCCGATCTCGTCACCTTTCCGGTGCCGGTGTTGAGCGGCCAGGCGGCACTGCCATCGACCGCCCAGGTGCTGGTGAACGGCGTCCAGAGCTTCAATGGGTCGGTCAATGCCGGGCCATTCGCGATTCGCGCGCTGCCGGTGGTCAGCGGCGCCGGCGAGGTCACGCTGGTGGTACGCAACGCGCTCGGCCAGCAGGTGACGACGACGCTGCCGTTCTATGCGGCGACCTCGCTGCTGGAGCCTGGGCTCTTGCAGTACTCGCTCGAGGCGGGGGCGGTGCGCCGCAATTACGGGCTGGTGAGCGATGACTACGGCACCGCGGCCGCCTCGTTCTCGTTGCGGCACGGCCTCACGGATTGGCTCACGATCGAGACCCACGTCGAAGGCACGAGTGGCGTCGGCGACGGCGGCATCGGCGTCGTGATCGGGCTTGGCGGGCTCGGCGTTCTGAACCTGGCCGCGGCGGCGAGCGGGGGCGGCGGCGGCGGTGGCGCGCTCGGCGCGATCCGATTCCAGCGCCAGGGGCGCCTCACCAACGTTTCCGTTTCCCTCACCGAGGCAACGCCAGGGTATCGCGACATCGCAGCCGCCAACGGCACGCCGGTGCCGGAGAGCCTGCTGCTGGCGAGCGCCGGCGCATCCCTCGGCCGGGCCGGCGCGGTCGGGATCGCCTATGCCGATCAGCGCGGCAGCAGCACCGCCAAGCCGCTGCCCGCGTTGACGGTGAACGGTATCACCCTGCCCGCGGTCGCGCCGAGCTTCCAGATTTTGACCGCGAGCTACACGCTGGCGCTCACGCCAAGGATGACGTTCTTCGCCAGCGGCTTCAAGAATTTCGGCCCCGACCAGAGCTATGGTGCGATCGCCGGAATCGCGGTCGCACTCGGAACGCGGACCTCGGCCTCGGTCTCCGGCGGCTATAACGCGCCGACCGGCCTCACCGGCATCACGCGGCTCGATACGAGCGCCGTCACTCCGGGCCAGTTCGGGGTTCATCTCTATGATCAGCAGGGGCCGGAGCAGCGGTTCGCGGAGGGCGAATATCTCGGCACCTGGGGGCGGGCGAGCATCGGGGTCGCCGAGGTCCCGGGCCAAACGGCCGGGCAGGCGGAACTCAGCGGCGCGATCGGCGTGCTCGCAGGCGGCGGCCCGTTTGTCTCGCGGGCGGTCACCGACAGCTTCGCGCTGGTTTCGACCGCGCCCATCGGCGGCATCGGCGTGCTCGCCGAAAACCGGCCGGCGGGCGCGACCGACGGATGGGGCACGATGGTGGTTCCGGACCTGAACGGCTACGAGCCGGGTCGGATCGCGCTCCAGCCGCGCGACCTGCCTGCGGATCTCACGACCCGCATGATGGGAACCGAAGTGACGCCGGCGAGCCATGCCGGCGTGCTGGTCGATTTCGGCGTCAGGCGGAGCCACTCGGCGCTGATCCTGCTCACCGACGCCGGCGGGCGGGAGTTGCCGGTCGGCTCGGAAGTGAGGCTCGTCGCCAGCGGGGAGACCGCCGAGGTCGGCTATGGTGGTGAGACCTATCTGACCGGGCTTCTGCCAGAGAACCGGCTCGAAGTGCGGCTGCCCGATGGCAGCGCCTGCCGGGTTACGTTCCGCTTCACGCCGACCTCCGGCCGGCAGACCAGGATCGGGCCGCTCGCATGCCGCTGACGTGGATGAGGTTTTCGGGGAGGAAGTTTTCGGGGAGGAGGTTTTCGGGCGTGCTGCTGACGGCGGCGGGCCTCCTCATCGCGAGCGGGGTTTCGGGGCGGGCGCAACTTGCCTGCAGCGTATCGACGACGGGCGTGAGCTTCGGCCGCTATGCCGGCGCCTCGCGGGTGCCGGACGATGCAACCGGCAGCATCACCGTCTCGTGCACGGCGGAAACGAGGGCGACGCTGGCTTTTTCGATCGGCCTGATCGCGACCGCGGGGGCGGGTTCGGCGCGGGTGATGCGCTCGGCGTCGGGGCGCCTCGCCTATCAGCTTTACGCGGATTCGGCGCGCACGGAGATCTGGGGCGACGGCGCGTCCGGCCGGATGGTGTCATTCGCGGCGGCGGTGCCGGCGGGGCGCAGCAACGTGCAGCGCTTCACCGTCTACGGGCGGATTCCGCCCCGGCAGAGCGTGCCGCCGGGAACCTACCAGGACCAGGTGGTGATCACGCTCAACTATTAAGCCGAACTTCCGGCTGCTTTTCCTTGAAAGCCGAGTCCTTTGAATCGGTTACGCGGTAAACCCTTCTCGAACGTGTCCATGTAGCTCTTCACAGACCCCACCGGATTGTGCTTCGATTCGGCGTCCTGAACGTGCTGGTCGCCGCTACAGGGTGTGTGTCCAGTGCGGATCGGGCCAATTTCGAAAACACCAAGTCAAATCAGTGGGCTGTTGATCTGAGCGGCGGGAAGTTCGGATTAAGGGGACGGTGCAGGCGGTGACGCCAGATTTGCGGTGTCTTCAAATGCCGGAAAGCGGCACATCGATGGCGGCCACGATTTCGTCACGCTGCGGCTGAAGCGATGCGAAGGGCGGACCGAGCGTGGACCGGCGAACCGCGGCGATGAGGTGCGTGGCCATCACCACCGCCTGATCGGCAACGATGAACCCGGGGTGCAGGCGACTGATGCGGCGGCCGAATGCCTCGGCGCGTATGAGAGGGACGACGACGCGGGTGTCGAGTTCGGCGAGCAGGTCGGCTTGTACATCCAGAAGATACGGGGCGTAACC
>JBOHMK010000185.1:0-2045 GCA_050730115.1 Acetobacteraceae bacterium | reverse complement strand
GCACTGCTCCTGGCCGCGGCCACTCCGTTTGCGGCTCTCGCCACGTCGCTCGCCATTTCCCCTGAGGGCCGGCGCGGACGCGCAAGGCGCCAGACATAGGCGATGATCTCGGCCACCGCCTTGTAGTGTTCTGGCGCGATCTCCGTGTCCACCTCCACCTGATAAAGCGCCCGGGCGAGCGGCGGATTGGCGACCAGTGGCACCCGATGGGCCTCGGCGATCTCGCGGATTCGAGCCGCCATGGCATCGACCCCTTTTGCCACCACCCGGGGCGCGGCATTCCGGCCGCGCTCATAGGAGAGGGCCACAGCATAATGGGTGGGATTGGTAACGACTACCGTTGCTTTTTTAACCGCCCCGAGCATGCGTCTTTTCATCCGGGCAGTGCGGATTTTACGCACCTGCGCCTTGAGCTGCGGGTCTCCTTCCGTTTCCTTCAGTTCCTGGCGGAGTTCTTCGCGACTCATTCGGAGGCTGCGGGCGTGCCTGAGCCTGACCCAGAGCAGGTCCCCGATTGAGATCAGGCCGAGGGCCGCGAGCATCGGCCAGAGGATGGCCAGAATATCGGCTTCGGCCAGGGCGACGAGGCCCGCGGGCGGAAGCCCGAGGGCGCCGCCGATGGCCGGAAGATTGCCTGCGAGCACATGCCAGACCGCGGCGGCGACGACCACGAGCTTGAGCAGGGACTTGGCTTGCTCGAAGAGGCCATCGGCGCCGACGATTCGCCGCCTCCAGCGGGCCGGGCTGAGGCGCCCGAGATCGGGCACCACGGTTTCGAAGCGGAAGAGGATGCCAGTCTGCAACAGGATGATCCCGACGCCGCCTGCGAGTGCGGCCAGGGCAAAAGGGGCGGCCGCACGGAGGAACTCGGTGGCCGCGAGGCCGAGTGCGGCGGGGCCGTTGGTTGCGAACCGCAGCGTGCCTGCGTGTGCGAACAGAGCCGCAAGGTGGCCGGCGAGGCCGGTAGCAACGGTTGGACCGAGCGCCAGCAGAACGGCGGTGACGGCGGCCAGCCCGACGAGAGAGGAAAGCTCGCGGGAGAGTGCCACCTGGCCCTCCTCGCGGGCCTTGATCAGCCGTCTTGGTGTGGCGGCTTCGGTCCGGTCTTCCTGTCCTTCCGCCACTCCGGTTCAGCCTGCCAGAGGAATTTATGCCCGGGGAATCGATGCCCGGGGGATCAGTGCCAGCCGGGAAGCAGCGCGAATCCCTGCTGGATCTGGCCAAACCAGAGTGCGGTGAGGGCGGCGGCGAGCGCTGCCAGCAAGGCAAATCCGCCGAGGATCTGGCCGGGCAAAGAGACGAAATAGATCGGGACCTGCGGCACCAATCGGGCGGCTAGGCCGAGCGCCGCCTGCCAGACGATCGAGGCCAGCAGGAACGGGCCGCCGATTCGGACGGCGAGCGCGAACGACGCCCCGACCGCCTGGACCACGACCCGCGTGCTGTCTGCCGCCGGCAGCAGGCTGCCGGCGGGAACCAGGCGGTAGCTTTCGACGAGGGCCGTGAGCGGCATGACGTAGAGGCCGCTCATGAGCACCAGGGCCGCTGCCGCGACCCCGAAGAGCTCGCCAAGCGCCGGCGTTGCGGCACTGAATGCTGCGTCCGGCACCAGAACGTTGGTGAGCCCGAGCATGTCGGCGATAATCTCGCCTCCCATCGAGAGCGACAGCACCACGAGGCGAGCGAGCCAGCCGAGCCAGACGCCGTTGACCAGTTCGGCGCCCAGCATCGCGAAGGCCTGGATCGGACCCGACGGGGCTTTGGGCAGTTCGGGGAGCAGCAGCGGAAAGAGGAGTGCCGTGAACGCGACCGCGATCGCGGCCCGCACCATCCGCGGCAGCGCCGCCTCGCCGAGGCCCGGCAGCAGCATCACGGCGCCACCGATGCGGGCCAGGACCAGCATCGCCTGGAATGCGAGGCCCGGGAGCATGTGGACCAGGGTCGCGTCGGCCGCGGTCATGACGGCGAAAACAGAGCGGCGACGGCGGCTGCTAGAGCATATTCCGTTCGAGTCGAATCAAAGGTGCCATTGCGAGTAGCCCCGC
>JBOHMK010000184.1:0-4778 GCA_050730115.1 Acetobacteraceae bacterium | reverse complement strand
GGGTACGATTCTGTGTGGATGGGCAGCCACTGCACGGGGTCATGGTGATGGGCAAGTCGATCGAGGTCAGCCGGAGGGAGTTTTCTGCTTCTGAGCTGCGCGCGCTGGCTGTCGACCGCCGGGACGGCGCGGTGGTGCGGCGGCTGCTGGCGATAGCAATGATCCTGGAAGGTCAGTCCCGGACCGAGGCGGCCCGGCTTGCGGGCATGGACCGCCAGACGTTGTGCGACTGGGTGCATCGCTACAACGAGGAGGGGGTCGCGGGACTGCGTTCCCGCGTCAGCCCCGGCCGTCCGCCGGCGCTGACCGAGGGGCAGATGGCGGAGTTGCGCGGCCTGGTGTTGGATGGGCCGAACCCCGAACGCAACGGGGTGATCCGGTGGCGCTGTGCCGATCTGCGCGCGGAGATCATCGCCCGCTGGGCGGTGGTGCTGACCGAGCGCTCGGTAGGGCGGCTTCTGCACCGGCTCGGTATGGCCAGGGTGCAGCCGCGGCCATACCACCCGAACAAGGATGCTGTAGCCCAGGAGGCTTTTAAAAAAACTTCCCTCGCCTGGTAGCCGAAGCCTTACCGGCGTCCGCGACGGGCAAGCCGATTGAGATTTGGTTCCAGATGCTATGAAGGCGGACGCTGCCGGGCGGATTGTGCAGACTGGCGGGTGTCCGAATCGAGATCAGGGAACCTGCCACAATGCCATCCGACAACAACCTCCACGTCGCCATAGAACTCAGCTTCTCATCGTGGCTCGTTGCGGTGGGAGTACCCGGCACCGGGAAGCCGCGACTGTACCGCGTGGAGGCCGGCAACACGGTCGCGTTGCCGGCGCTGATCGCGAAGCAGCGCGCACTCGTCGGCCGCACGCTGGCCCTGCCCGGCCAGCGTGCCCAAGCGCCGCGGTCAGGCCCTCGACCTAAGGCGAGAACCGTGATTCGGTGCCGCCTCCATCGCCTCCGAGATCCACATCCCGCCTCCACCAATGAAAATCTCCACCCCTGGCAGATCGGCGTCGAATCGGGCAAACAAGTTTATGACGCAGTAAGATTGGGCGCACTTTCCAGGAAGAAACCGGCGCGGGGAACGCTAATGATCGGCGGCTTTGCGGTGGCGGTTCGCGGGAGTCCTGGCGGGGCCGAGATTGCGGGCTATGGTGTGGTTTCATGCCCAGCGGGTCGGCAACGCCGGTGGGGAACTAAGTCATTTCAAGGACCTGACGGATCTGCGGCAGCAGGGGAAGGTGGACTACCCCCTGCCGGAAATCCTGCTCCTCGGCCTGCTTGATCCTGGCCATGCTCGAGCCGGAGCAATTCCAGCGCTGCTTCCTCGCCCGGGTCGCGGCGCTGCGGCGCCATCGCCGCACGCGGTGCGCCGGCGTTTGCTTTGCCATCAAGTGCCTTGCCAGACCGGCTCAAAAGCAGCGGAGCCACGCGACCACGTCGCTCGTCGATGCATCCGCAACCGAAGTGTGAGTGGCATTGACGGTGAGATACCGCGACAGCCCATTCGCGGGGAGATGCCGGCGCACCATCTTCACGCGGGCCGGAAGGCGCGTTTCGTCAGTCCCGTCGATCCAGAGCAGCGGCAGCGAAGTCGGCCATCGTGCCAGATTCCGCCGCACCGACAAGGCGCTGTGCGGGCTGAAAAAGCTCAGGTAATCCGCCGCGGTGGTACGGACGAGGTCGCTGTGCGGCCCGTTGACGTCAACAAACTCCGCTTCCTGGTCCCCATGGCCGGCCTGAACCATTGCTCGCGCCTTGGCAACACTCGCGCGGCGGGCAGTTCGCTGCTGCCGCGAAGACGGGTTGGGGCCTCCCGCCAGTGCGGCCACCCCCGCCACATGTCCGCGGCGGGCGCCAAAAGCCAGCGCCACACCGCCGCCCAGGCTATGACCGACAACGAAGACCTTGGCCGCGCCGCGCGCTTTCAGCGTTGCCGCGATCGCGGCAATGTCGTCGAGCGTCTCGCCGAGGCTACGGTCGTACGGATGGGATACCGTCCATGGCATTTCCGGCATCATCACCATGAACCCGGCACCCCGCAGAGCCTGCCGCAGCCAAAGAACGCTGGTGCCGGGCGCCGGGTCGGACACTCCGGGCGCTCTGATCGGAAATGTGTGGCCGGCATAGAGAACGATCACGGCGACTGTTCGTGGATCGCGTCCGCTCGGGGTGCAACCCACCCCCTGGGCGGCGCCACTCTCCGGCGCTGCCACGCCTTGCCGCCACACCGCCGGCAGGCAACAGACCGCGATCGTAATCAAGGCGAGAATCACGGTCCGGCGCACGGCGCCCAAACCGGTTCTGTTGGTCGCTCGCTGCCCGGCGCATGCCGCCCCGACGCTTGCAAAACGGCGCAGTTGGCAAGAGAGCCGCGGTCTTGCGGCAGCGCCCGCCGGCCAGCCGACACCGGGGCCACCGTTTGAGCGAGATGCGCCCGCCGAGCGACCTCTCATTCCAATGGCGGCATGATAACTCTGCCTCCCCCGGCCTTCACGATAATCCTGTCCCCCACCGGCCGGCGAGAGATTTGATCCCCGGTCTGCCGCTTGCTACGAACCGGGTGCGCGCATTCTCCGTTGCGCCGCTTCCGCTACGCTTGAGTTCCCACCAACAATAGCCGGCCCGCCGGGCATGAAATCCATAGCCCCGTTCCTCGTCATTTACGGACGGCCCCCTGTTGGCAGGCATCGCGAGGCCCGGAGGGCCGTGGCGATCCAGAGGGGCCGCTCGGTGCCTCCGGTCTGGATCGCCACGCCGCCGAAGTGGCGGCTCGCGATGACGGCTGAATGACGGGTTGTTTCTTCCGAGAGGCCGGCAGATGCGCCGCACTTCCCCGGAGGGAGAGGGGGCGAAGGAGGCGTCAGGCGGCGGCAGAAAGTTTGCCGTTGAGGTTGATCTCGAGCCCCTCGCCGCCGGCGCTGACGGCGACCTTGTCCCCCTCTTTCAACGCGCCTTCGAGCAGCATCCCGGCGAGGCGATTTTGCAGTTCGCGCTGGATCACCCGCTTCAAAGGCCGGGCCCCGTAGACCGGGTCGTAGCCGGAAGCGGCCAGCCATTCGAGGGCGGAGCGATCGAGCCGGAGTTCGACCTTGCGTTCCGCCAGCAGCGCCTCAAGCCGGGCGAGCTGGATCTCGACGATCGCCATCATGTCGGCGCGACTGAGGCGGCGGAACAGGATGATCTCGTCGAGCCGGTTCAGGAACTCGGGGCGGAAGCGCTCCCGCACCAGGCGCATGACCTGGGCTTCGGCGACGGCGGCGGCCTCAGCCTCCGGCAGGGCGGCGAGGAATTCGGCGCCGAGGTTGCTCGTCAAGACGATGATGGTGTTGCGGAAATCGACCGTCCGGCCCTGCCCGTCGGTCAGCCGGCCGTCATCGAGAACCTGGAGCAGCACGTTGAAGACGTCCTCGTGGGCCTTCTCGACTTCGTCGAACAGGATCACCTGGTAGGGCCGGCGGCGCACGGCCTCGGTCAGCACGCCGCCCTCTTCGTAACCGACATAGCCGGGCGGCGCACCGATCAGCCGGGCGACGGAGTGCTTCTCCATGAATTCGCTCATGTCTATCCGCACCATCGCCCGCTCGTCATCGAACAGGAACGCCGCCAGGGCCTTGGCAAGCTCGGTCTTGCCGACGCCGGTCGGCCCGAGGAACAGGAAGCTGCCGATCGGCCGGCCCGGATCAGCGAGGCCGGCGCGAGCGCGCCTGACCGCGTTGGCGACGGCGGTCAGCGCTTCTTCCTGGCCGACCACGCGGGCGCGAAGCTCTGCCTCCATCCTGAGCAGCTTGCCCCGCTCGCCTTCCAGCATCCGATCGACCGGCACTCCGGTCCAGCGCGAGACCACGGCGGCGACCGCTTCCTCGGTCACCGCCTCGTTGACCAGCCGGCCGGCACTCTGCTCGGCCGCGAGCTTCTTCTCGAGCTCGGGAATTTCGCCGTATTTCAGTTGCGAGGCGCGGGCGAGATCGCCGCGGCGCTGCGCCACCTCGACTTCGCTCTTCGCCTGGTCGAGCCGCTCCTTGAGCTTCTGCGCCTCGGCGAGCCGCTGCTTCTCGGTCTGCCACTCGGCGGTCATGGCGTTCGATTTTTCCTCGAGTTCGGCAAGTTCCTGCTCGAGCTTGGCAAGCCGCTCGCGGGACGCCGGATCCTGTTCCTTCTTCAGGGCCTCGCGCTCGATCTTGAGCTGGATCAGGCGGCGGTCGAGCTCGTCGAGGGCCTCGGGCTTGGAATCGACCTGCATCCGGAGCCGGCTTGCCGCCTCGTCCATCAGGTCGATCGCCTTGTCGGGAAGGAAGCGATCGCTGATGTAGCGATTGGAGAGCGTCGCCGCGGCGACCAGGGCACCGTCGGTGATGCGGACACCGTGATGGAGCTCGTATTTCTCCTTGATGCCGCGCAAGATCGAGATCGTGTCCTCGAGCGAGGGTTCGGCCACGAACACCGGCTGGAAGCGGCGGGCGAGGGCGGCATCCTTTTCGATGTACTTGCGGTATTCGTCGAGCGTGGTCGCACCGACGCAATGCAGCGTGCCGCGCGCCAGTTCCGGCTTGATCAGATTGGACGCATCCATTGAGCCTTCGGCGCGGCCGGCGCCGACGAGGTTGTGCAACTCATCGATGAACAGGATGACCTCGCCGCTCGCGGCCTCGATTTCCGAAAGCACCGCCTTCAGCCGCTCCTCGAACTCGCCGCGATATTTCGAGCCCGCGACCATGGCGCCGAGATCGAGTGCCAGCAGCCGCTTGCCCTTCAGCGCCTCGGGCACGTCGCCGTTGACGATG
>JBOHMK010000183.1:0-3311 GCA_050730115.1 Acetobacteraceae bacterium | reverse complement strand
TTCTTGACCTGCTGGAACGGATCCGTTTCCGCATCCTTTTTGCGCATCATGAAGCACTCAGGCGTGCCGAGCGCGGCCAGCGCCGGTACCACCAGCCCCAACGGCTCCTTCAGCACTAAAAAGAAACGGGCGCAGGGAGCGCTGCTGCTCGGCGGCTTTGCGGTGGCGGTTTGTGGGAGTCCTGGCGGGGCCGAGATTGCTTCGTCGCGCCTCGCGCGTGGAGAGACGCGCTCACGCTCCTCGCAATGACATTGCGGGCTATGGTGTGGTTTCATGCCCAGCGGGTCGGCCGTGCCGGTGGGGAACTAATGGGCGACCCAGCCGCCATCGATCGAAAGCGGCGCACCGGTGATCGTTTTCGCCGCTTCCGAGCAGAGAAAGACCGTGAGCGCGCCGATCTCTTCCGGCGTCGAAAACCGGTGCATCGGTTGCTGCTCGGAGACGAACGCCACCATTTCATCCTGCTCGGTGATACCCTTCTCCTTTGCCTTGGCGGCAACCTGCTTTTCTGCGAGTGGCGTCAGCACCCAGCCCGGGCAGATCGCATTTACGGTGATGCCGGCATTCGCGACCTCGATCGCCGCCACCTTGGTCAGGCCCACGAGCCCGTGCTTGGCCGCCACATATGCCGCCTTCTGCGGGCTCGCCACCAAGCCGTGCGCGGAGGCGATATTCACGATCCGCCCCCAGCCGCGCTGCTGCATTCCCGGGATTGCCGCCCGCATCGCGTGGAATGCGCCCGAAAGGTTGATGGCGATGATCGCATCCCACCGCTCGGGGGGAAAATCGACCAGATCCGCCACGTATTGGATGCCGGCGTTGTTGACGAGGATGTCGAGGCTGCCGAGTTCGTTCCCGGTCGCCGCGACCATCGCCGTGATCTGTTCGGGCTTGCTGATGTCCGCCCCGTTGTAGGCAGTCTTGACGCCGAATTCGGCGGCCAGATCCTGGCGCAACTTGCGGATCTCGTCTGCCGGCCCCAAGCCGTTCATCATGATCGCTGCACCCTCGGCGGCGAGCGCGCGGGCAAGCCCAAGTCCGATGCCGCTCGTCGAGCCGGTTACCAGCGCCACTTTTCCCTTGAGGCTCATGGTTCTCTCTCCATCAGGTACTGCGACGCCACATTGCCGCGGCAGGCGATGCGGGCAAAGCCCACCCGCCGCGGCGGTTGCATCCATCCCTCCCGGGCCACACATTACGGCGGCCTGCCTTTTTCGGGAGCACGTCTCATGGATGCCGGACCCATCACCCAGCCACTCCCGCCCGTCAGCGCCTGGCGTCCCCCAGGATGCAATAGCATCGCCCTCGTGCTGCAGGGCGGGGGCGCGCTCGGAGCCTACCAGGCTGGTGTCTATCACGCGCTACACGAAGCCGGCCTCGAGCCGGATTGGGTGAACGGGGTCTCGATCGGCGGTATCAACTCCGCCCTGATCGCCGGCAATCCGCCCGAACTCCGGCTCGCTCGTCTCCGCGAATTCTGGGATCTGGTGACGACCCGCCCGGTATGGCTTTTCCCGCCCGATGGCGATCTGCAGCACCGGATCCATAACATCTGGTCGGCCTGGCTCACTTCGACGCTCGGCCAGGAGGGTTTCTTCAAGCCGAACCAGCCTTCGCCCTGGCTTCGCCCGCGGGGCGCCGTAGGCGCCACCAGCATCTACGACAGTGCGCCGCTCCGCGAGACGCTGCTTCGCCTGGTCGATTTCGACCTCATCAACCGGCGCGAAACCCGCCTCGCGCTTGGCGCGGTCAACGTTTCCAACGGCAACTTCATCTATTTCGATAATAGCGAGATCGAGATCGCGCCCGAACACGTGATGGCCAGTGGCGCGCTGCCACCGGCTCTGCCGATGGTCATGGTCGGCACCGATTATTACTGGGACGGTGGCGTGGTCTCCAATACACCGCTGCAGCACCTCCTCACCCACGCGAGCGGCAGGAACCTGCTGGTCTTCCAGGTCGACCTCTTCAGCGCCCGCGGTGAAGTCCCGCGCGACATGTTCGACGTCATGACGCGCCACAAGGACATCCAGTACTCGAGCCGTACGCGCGCCATAACGAACTACTTCCGCGCGCTGCACGCCAAGGACGTCCGGCTCAAGGCGCTGCTCGAGAAGGTCGCGGAGAAGGATCTCTCAGCCGAGGAGCGGACGCTCAAGCAGCAACTCGCGGACCTGCCGCAGATCTCGCTGATCCATATGATCTATCAGAAAGGTGTCTATGAAGGGCAGGTGAAGGACTTCGAGTTCAGCCGCGTCTCGATGCGCGAGCACTGGGACGCGGGTTATCGCGATACCGAGCGCACGCTTCGCTACAAGGCGTGGCTGGCGATGCCGGGCGAGGAGCGGGGCGTCGTGGTCCACGACGTGCACCACCCCGACACTTGAGGCGGGGCTCGGCGATCCCGCTCCTGCGTCGTGGGCAGCAAGTGATTGGAGGCGCCGCGAGCGAAGGGGCGCATGATGAAGGTCGGGACCTTGCAGTCCCTGCAGGGAATGGCGGCGATATTGTCATTTTCCAGGAATGGATCCTGGTGCCGGATCGAGCGCAAATTCCCGAGCGAGCAGCGCATAGGATTGGCGCCTCGCCGCCGGGTCATGAACGGTTGTGAGGAGCGCGATCTCCTCGACTTGAAGCTCAGCCGAGAGCGAGCGGAGCCGTTCTGCAACCCGGGCCGCGGTGCCTGCAAACATCCGCGCGCGCAGGCGGGAAATTCGCGCCAGATCTTCCTCCGTATAGCGGTAGAGGGCGGCTTCTTCGGGACTTGGCAGCGGTGGAAACTCGCCACGGGCCCGGAACAAGCGCCACAGCGCGCGCGAAGAGAACAATCGCTCGGCCTCGCTTTCCGTCTCCGCGGCGAGGGCGAAGACGCATGCTGCCGCGTGTGGCTCGGGGTGTCGCGGGCTCGGCCGATACTGGCGCCGGTAGAGTTCGATCGCCTCGGCGGTGCCCCTGCCGTCGGTGATGAAGTGCGCGAAGCAGTAGGGCAGGCCGAAATACGCGGCTACCTGCGCCCCATAATCGGAACTGCCCAAGATCCATACCTCGGGCATGCCCGGCCCTTGCGGCTGGGCCCTGACGCCGTGAAACGGATGGTTCGCCGGAGGTCCGGAGCCGGCGAGCCAGGCCAGGACCTCGGCGACCTGGGCGGGGAAATTCTCGGCGGCCACCTCGGCATTCGGATTGAGCGCATAGGCGGTCCGGCCGTCTGCGCCAGGCGCACGGCCGAGCCCGAGATCAATTCGCCCGGGCGCGATCGCTTCGAGTACACGGAACTGCTCGGCGACCTTGAGCGAGGCATAATGCGGCAG
>JBOHMK010000182.1:0-2647 GCA_050730115.1 Acetobacteraceae bacterium | reverse complement strand
CGCGAGCCGGCCGCTTGGCCGGCGTGCCGATCCAGGCCCGCGGCGTGTACGCCGCTCACGCGTATTTCAGGGTGACGCCGCCGTCGACGACGAGTTCGATGCCGGTGACGTAACGGCTCTCCTCGCTCGCCAGAAAGAGCGCCGCATTGGCAACATCCCAGGCGTTGCCGCCGAAGCCCATCGGTACCTGGCGGGCCCGCGCCTCCCAGAGCGCCGCTTCGCCGCCATAGGCCTCCGCAAGTCCGGCAGATTTCAGAACCATCGGTGTCTCCATGAGCCCGGGCAGCACGGCGTTCACACGAATTTTCCTGGCCGCATAGTGCACGGCGGTGGTGCGCGTCAGATGGTTGATCGCGGCTTTGCTGGCGTAATAGGTCGCATAGGGAACGCCGGTATAGCGGATGCCGGCGATCGACGAGATGTTGATGATCGAGCCGCCACCCGCTCTCTCCATCACCGGAATCACATGCTTCATGGCGAGATAGCAGCTCTTGAGATTGACCGCCATCACGCGATCCCATTCCTCCTCGGTCACCTCGACCACGCCGCCGATCACCGCGATGCCGACATTGTTGTCGAGCACATCGATCCGGCCATATGCCACGAGGCAGGCCTCAACCATCGCCGCGAGGTCGGCCGAGTGCGTCGCATCGGCGCGGAACGCAGACGCCTCTCCGCCCTCCTCCCTGATGATGCCGGCGGTTTCATCCGCCGCGTCCCCGTTCACATCGACAGAGAGCACCTTGGCGCCCTCGCGGGCAAATGTCACCGCGGTTGCTTTGCCGTTGCCCCAGCCGGGTCCGATCGAGCCCGCACCCACCACGATCGCAACCTTCCCCTTCAGACGACCAGCCATTGCCTTCCCTACCCTGCTCGCACAGAGTTCTTGGCAAATTCCGCGCCGCTCGGGCAGGGCCGGTGATCCCGCTGTCACTCTCGGGCTGCAACCTCGGCTGAGGCGCGGAGCGCATCATCACCGCAACCCCGGTTCGCCTGGACACGCGGTCCGAGGAAAGAAGTGGAGGATTGCCATTGTTTCGCGAGGTCACGCTTGTAAGCCAGGAGATCATGTCCGAGGGCGGCCGGAGGCTGCCCTCCCCTACGCGCCGTGTCGCCGCCTGCGGGGTGCTGCAAAACCCTTATGCCGGCAAGCCCGCGATCGATGACTTCACTGACCTCGTCGATCTTTCCGTCAAGGCTGGTGAGCGCCTCACCGCGAGCGCGCTGGCCGCTCTTGCACCCCTTAAGCCGCGCGGCTACGGCAAGGGAGCACTCGTCGGCACCGCGGGCGACCTCGAGCACGGCGCCAGCATGATCCATGTGCGCATCGGCCTTGCCATGCGGCGCGGCGCCGGCGGTGGCCCCGCCCTCATCCCCGGCAACGCGAAAGTCGGCGCCGCCGGCGCTCCGATCGACATCCTCTTCGGCGGGCTCGAGGATTCCTGGGATTACGATGCCATGGACACGATGACCCTTTCGATCGCCGACGCCCCGCGGCCGGACGAGATCCTGCTGATCGTAGCCTTCCTCGGGGGTACGCGGCCGAACGCCAGGATCGAGGGTGCATCCGCTTCCCTCGTTGCCGAAGCGGTGCGCGTCATGCGCGGCAAGTAGACCGCCGGTCGCCAGGGTCGCGCAGCACCTTGTTTCAACGGGAAAGGCCCTTGACCGTCGAAAGACCTTTCACGTCCTTCAAAATCGTATCGGCGAGCTTCGCGTGCGTGAAATCCGCCCCCGTCAGGTCCGCACCTGTGAGATCGGCGCCGGACAGATCCGCCCAATGGAGGCTCGCACCCCGGAAGTTGGCGCCCGCGAGATCGGCGAACCTCAGAGTCGCATAGTCGAGATTGGCAGCTTCGAAATTTGCGTCCTTAAGGTTGGCGTTATTCAGGTCGGAATGCAGGATGCCCATCGACTGATTGCGCAGCTTGGCGCCGAGATCGGCATGCGAGAAATTCGCCCCTTGGGCATCGCCGTTGAAGCGCGCGATGATCTGGGCCCCGGAAAAATTGGCGCCGATCAGGATCGGCGCGTCCTTCGGCACGTCTTCCAGGCCCGGCGCGGTGATCGGGCCGTGCATCAAAACGCCCGAGAGATTGGCCCGCGTCAGATTGGTCCGCATCAGCCAGGCCAGATCCATCCGATCGCCGGCGAGGTCGGCACCGGTGAGATTGGTGTCGTTCAGCTTCACGTTGTAAAGATCGGCGTTGGCGAGATTGGCGCCCGCGAGATCGAGGTTCGAAAGATCCGCGCCGGCGAGCGACCGTCCCGCGAGATCGATCGGATTCCCCGGCCAGGCCGCGCGAATCGCCGCTTCAACGTCGGCCCGCGAGAGCGGCGCTGCGTTCGCCGCCGCTCCGACGAAGACGACGAGAAACGCGAACAGCAGAGATCTCAGCGTTGGCATCCGAAGCCCTCCTCCCGATCGTCTATTCCGCCCCGCCTCTCTGCACGACTTTTGTCGGCACGCGCGCCAGCACCGCTTCCGGCACGAAGAGATCTACGGTCAGTGCTCCGCCGGGTGGATGGTAGACCCTGAAGTCAGTGACGCCCTCCGAACGCAGCACCTCCTCGTCGATGAAGAAATTGCCGGTGCAGCTTCGTGAAGGTCGTGTCAGAACCGCATACGCCGCGTCCGCCATGATGG
>JBOHMK010000181.1:0-5365 GCA_050730115.1 Acetobacteraceae bacterium | reverse complement strand
AACCATCACGGCGTCGGTCACAACGACCGGGTACGACAAGATGATGGCGAACTGGATATACTGCGAACCAAATGCCTTGCGCGCGACCTCTGATTCAGACCCCTAAGCCGATTTGCTCAACGCCAACGATTTGGCTTGATTTCCCGTTCGCGCGCACGGCGACAAGGCGGGGCACGGCCCTTATAGCCATCGAGAAATAGTCATCGTGTCGTTCAACCCCGATGCACTTATAGCCAACGGCCTCCGCTGCCGCGACGGTAGAGCCGGACCCCATAAATGGATCTGCAATGATGCCGGTTCCTAATGGTAGGACCGCTCTGACGAGCTGTCGAAGCAGCGATTGGGGCTTCAGGCTAGGATGGGGTGCGATGTCCTTCTCCCTTTTGGGTGTCCTTTCGCTTTCTATCAAATCGGCAAAGGGGTTCCCGTCGGGTCGGCGTCGCAAGCCGCCGGTTCCATAAACTCGGAGGCATTCCCGGACTGTCATCTTCGGCGGCATCGGTTTCCGAAAGAGTCCCCACGGTTCGAAACAGCCACGTGGCAAAGAGCAAACGTCGGGGAACTCATCCTCTCCGAGCTTCGGACGATCGCCGCCCCGGAGCGTTTGCACCAGACGGATGATCTCAGTCCGAAACCCGAAGCCTCCCTCCACCATCGCACCGAAGACGAGCTGCGAGAGGAAGGAATTCGAAGCCATAAAGATGTGCGCGCCGGGCTTCAGCGCTGGCAGGGCGGCTACGGCAAAATCGCGGAAAAAACGTTTCAGCGTGGAGCGTTCTTTCCCGTCAAGGGCGGTGAACCGGGGCAGGGGTGCGCGCTGAGAGCCATCGAAGCTTGGAGGTATACGCCAGATGCCGGGGCCGCCCGAAAGCATCATCTCAATTTGATCGAGTTCGTATTCTTTCACCCCGTACGGTGGATCAAAGACCATGCCGTCAAGGCTCTCGGGAGGGAGGTGGGAAAGCCATTCGAACGCGTCGGCATGTACCAGCAGGGATTGGCCAACCCGAGCATACTCATGACCGTAGGTGAAATCTGGTTTTACATCGAGTGCGGCGGGCCCTCCGCGTCGCTTCTCTCGCGCATCATCGAGTGGAGGCACAGGGTTGGCCCTTGTAGAGGTTCCAGATTTCAGCGAAGAGTTTATTCAGCCTGATGCTCCGCCGGGCCGCTTCAACCCTAAACGCTTCCGCGAGAGCCGGGTCGAGGCGTAAGCTGATGACGATGCTGCCGTCCTTCGCGTTGTCACGCCGCTCCTTGTCCATGGCTCATCCCAACTCGACGTCTCGACGTCATGATGGGGTGGAGGCGGAATTCAGTCAAGCGTCTCGGCATAGTGGGCGTCCGCCGCGCTGGCTCACTGAAAAACCGGATGCGCCGACCACACCTCGGATCTGCGAACAAGCGGTGAGCGGTGATCGCGAATATCCCTCTCGTCCGCTGGTTGGTATCGGCATCATCGTCCTCAAGCCGGGTGCGGTGCTGCTGGTGCGCCGCGGGCACGCGCCTGCTGCCGGGGAATGGAGTCTTCCGGGCGGAGCGCAGGAGCTTGGCGAAACGGCGGAGGAAGCTGCGCGCCGCGAACTGATGGAAGAGACAGGGCTCGCCGTTGGTGCGCTCACGCTGGTCGGCCATTTCGACAGCATTCACCGGGCGGCGGATGGGCGCATCCGGTTTCACTACACGATCCTCGATTTCGCCGCTCCGTATCTCGATGGCGAGCCCAGCCCAGGGTCGGATGTCGCCGAACTTCTCTGGGCTCGCGAGGCTGATCTTTCGGCGTTCGCGCTCAAGCCCGTCGCTACGGCGATGATCGCCCGCGCGCGTGCGCTGCTCGGCCAGGAGTTTGCTGAAAAGCCAGGGCAAAGGCTCCGCCCTTGACCCGTCCAATGAGATCCCAATGGGACCTTGGGAGGCCTGAGGCCCCAGACCCCCGAACTTCAAAGGAAGGGATTCCAAAGGCTTGCCAATGGCCGCGTATTTTCCTGGCGTAAGCCGCGACACCGCACGCTGCAAGTGCTGTGGTTATTTCACCCGCAGTGCAACAGCGCCTCGGCGAGCATCGGGACGTCGTCGGGCCAGTATTCTTCGGGGCGCGGCCGGATGGCACCGAGTTCTGCGAGTGGCCGGCAGGATTGCACCGGCAGCACCCAGCGTGCCGGCCATGCGTTCCGCCCGAACGCGGCACCGAGGAGCGCGCCGGCGATCGCCGCATTGGTGTCCGGATCGCCGCCCTCGCCAACGGTTTCGATCAGCGCCTGCTCGGGACTGCGCGTCGAGAGGAGATGACGGAACGCGTTGTGCAGCGCAGTCAGCACCCAGCCCGCCTGGTTCTGGAAGCTTTCCGGGCCGCGCCCGGCCTCCGCCTCCGCCAACCGCTCGGAGACCGCTTCGCCACCGGGAGAGATTGCTGCGGCGGCGCGGGCCGCCATGCTCATCTCAAACGGCGCGGCGCCGGCAATTCCGGCAGAGATTGCGGCGGTGAAGGCGGCAGAGGCCGCGATGCAAGTCGGGTGCGGATGGGTGAGCCGGCAATCGCGCGACGCCCAGTCGGCAGCCTGTTGGGCTGTGGTCGCCGCGATGCCGATCGGCGATGCGCGCATCAATGCGCCGTTCGACTGGCTCGAACAATTCGTGGCCTGGCGGGCCGCTGCCGCGCGCCGGCCCTCCGGCGCTCCGGCCGCGGCGCGCAGTGCTTGTCTGATCGTGTTGCCGCAATCGAACGGCCCGGACTGGTACCAGCGCGCAAAGGCAGCGGCGACCGCTTCTTCCTCGTAGCCGCGCGCCGCGACGATGGTGCGCGCAAGTGCGAATGCGAGTTCCGAATCGTCGGTCGGCTGGCCGGCCAGAATGTTCCATGTCCCGCCGTCCGCGAGGTCGCGCACGCCCGCGGGATGGCGGGCGCGGATCTTGTCTCGCGCCTGGAATTCGACCAGGCCGCCGAGGCTGTCGCCGATCACCTGGCCGAACAGGCAGCCGATCGCACGGTCCGCGCGCCCGTTCTGGCGCGGGAAACCAAGTGCTATCCGCGGCGTCCGTCGTGGCCCGAGAGTCCGCTCGCGCCTGGCAAGCAGGCGCGCCGCGGCAGGTGCGCCGGCGAAGAGACGATCGATGCGGCCCTCGCCATCTGCCGCGTAGCGAACCGGTCCGCCCTGTTGGTCGAGCATGACGCCGCCGGCAGCGGCGATGAGGGCGTGGCCACCCGCGATATCGTAGGGAGAAAGCGTGTTCCATGTGGCCGTCGCAACGCCATCTCCGGCCGCCACGCGGGCGAGGCGATAGGCGATGCTGGGGAGGGAGATGAACCGTGCCGGTGCCACGAGGCGCCCGTAATCCTCGGGGCGAAGTCGCGATCCGGCGCTCAGCAGTACGACGCTGCTGGGGGCAAGGCTGCGATCGGCGAGGCAAGCGCGGACGGCGACGCCGTTGCGCGTGAGGTTGCCGGCTCCCTCTGCCCAGGCGATGAGATCGGGGCCGCGGTCCGGCGGCAGGGGCGCATACACGGCCCCGAGCACCGGACGTCCCGCGGCGAGCAGGGCGATCGAGATCGCGCTGCCGCGATGGCCGTGAAGAAAATCGCGCGTGCCGTCGTTCGGATCGACAACCCAGCAGAGTCCGCCGGTGAGTTCACCGTGCGCGCCGTCCTCTTCGCCTACGAACCGGGTGGCAAGGAGTGAGGTCAGCCGTGCCCGGAGGAATTGCTCGATCTCGAGATCCACCGGCGCCTTGTCTCCTGACCCGCGCGGGCCTGCCGGGAGATAGAACTCGGCGGCGAGCATCTCGCCTGCTTCCCGTATGGTCTCGCTCACCGGGCCGAGCAGGCTCACAAAGCAGTCGGGGTGGCTGTTCGCATCCCTCATCGCCTCATCGTATGCTACTGCCTCGCAAGTTTGGAAACCGGGAGAGGAAACGTGTCGATCGCGATCAAGCCGGGCGAGCGTGCTCGCTGCCTCGCCCGCGACGAGGCCGATCCGCTGGCGCCGTTTCGCGCGCGCTTTCGTCTTCCGTCCGGGCTCATCTATCTGGACGGCAATTCGCTGGGCCCGATGCCGAACGCGGTTGCCCCCCGCATCGAGAGGGTGCTGGCGGGAGAATGGGCGAACGGCCTGATCCGAAGCTGGACCGATGCCGGCTGGTGGGATTTGCCGCATCGCGTCGGGGCGAAGATTGCGCCGCTGATCGGCGCGCTTCAGGGGGAAGTGGTCGCGACCGACAGCACCTCGGTCAATCTCTTCAAGCTGCTCGCTGCGGCACTCATGCTGCGCCCCGACCGGCGGGTGGTCCTGACCGATCCCGGAAACTTTCCGACCGACCTTTATATTGCCGAAGGGATTTCGCGTCTCGTTCCCGGCTGTGAGGTTCGCCTGGTTCCGGCCCCGGAAATCCCAGACGCCATCGATCGGACGGTTGCCGTGGTGGCGCTCGGCCATGTCGATTATCGCACGGCCGAGATCCTGGACATGCCGGGAGTGACTGGTGCCGCGCATGCGGCCGGTGCGCTCGCACTCTGGGATCTGTCGCATTCGGCGGGCGCGATCACGGTCGACCTCGGCGCTGCCGAAGTCGATCTTGCCGTCGGATGCGGGTACAAATACCTGAACGGCGGGCCTGGCGCGCCGGCATACCTTTATGTCCGGCGCGATCAACAGGCGCCAATCCGCTCGCCCCTGCCGGGATGGTGGGGCCATGCGGAGCCATTTGCGTTCGCCGGGCGTTACGTTCCCACAACGGGCATCGGCCGCATGCTCTGTGGCACTCAGCCCATTCTGGCGCTGGCGGCGCTCGATGCCGCGCTCGAGCTTTGGGCCGAGGTCGATTTCCGCGATCTCGAGGCGAAGCGGATGGCGCTGACGGATCTCTTCATCACCCTGGTCGAGGAGCGGTGCCCCAACCTCATTCTGGCCTCGCCCCGCGATCCAGAGCGGCGCGGCAGCCAGGTCTCATTCCGCCATGCGAAGGGCCGCGAGATCCTGGAAGCGCTGCGCGCCGAAGGTGTCATCGCGGATTTTCGCAGCCCTGATCTGATGCGTTTCGGGATCACGCCTCTCACACTCGGCTACACGGAGATCTTCGACGCCGCCGAGCGTCTCGCCCGGGTCGTTCGCCGCACATAAATGGCTCAAGCGGTGGCCCCGCGCTCGCGCAGGCGCTGGGCGTAGATGTTGGTGATGAGGGCGGCGAGAGGGCGGAGGTCGGCTGATCGAGGATGATGATGCTGGCCCCTGTGGACAGCACGCGTGCCGGTTCGATGAGTTGCTGAAGCCCGAGCGGCAGCGCGCCGAGGATGGCGGCGGGATTGACGTCGATGCCGAGGCTCTCGAGTTCGCGGGTGGCCTCCCTCCGCACGCGCGGCCACGTTGTCGAT
>JBOHMK010000180.1:0-2511 GCA_050730115.1 Acetobacteraceae bacterium | reverse complement strand
GGACCTATGTCCTGCTGAAGCGGCCGATCACCCTGAAGCGGGTCCCCCGGTCGGCAAACGTTGCTGTCGGCTTCCTCGGCGGGATCACCTGCGGCCTGGCCGCGTTCCCAGGCGCTCCGATCACTGTCTGGTGCAGCATGAGGGGGTGGGACAAGGCGCGGCAGCGCGGCGTCTATCAGCCTTTCATCCTGAGCATGCAGCTCATAGCGCTGACCGCGATCACGCTCTTGCATGACGCCACCGGCGGAGCGGCTGCGGGATCGTCCGTTTTCCCCTACCACGCGCTCTTTTTCATTCCAGGAACCCTGCTCGGAACCTGGTTCGGGTTGCGCATCTTCCACAAGATCACCGATCGCAATTTTGGTCGCCTGCTCGCTCTGCTGCTGGCGCTCTCCGGGATTGTCATGATCGGCTGAGCGCGCAGCGGTGAGTGATTGCGGAGATGTCGGGGTTCTTTCGCTGGCGCCCGTACTGTCAGCCCACTCGCCATAGGAGGTCTGCCATGTCGCTCACCACGTTTCCGTCACTCTCGCACATTCCCATGGGTGCGCAGCTCTGGCCGTTTGTCAGGTCCGCATTCTGCCACGTTGTCGCGACGCTCGCAGATATTCCGCGTCGCGCACGGGACCACGCCATCCTGCAGAGCCTCGACTTTCAGATGCTTAACGACATCGGGCAGACGCGCGTTACGGACGAGCTCGCCAAGCCGCTCTGGCGCGCCTGAAGCGTCCGCGGAAAGCGTGGGGGCCGGAGACTATCGCCAGTTGGCGAGGCGCCGGGCCGCCTCCGCCATGTCCGCCTCCGGTCCGCAATAGCTGAAGCGGATGAAGTGACGGCCGCGCCGACCGTCGAAATCGATTCCGGGCGCGGTGGCAATGCCAACTTCCGCGAGCATGCGCGCCGCAAACGCGACACTGTCATTGGTCCGGGAGGAGACGTCGGCAAAGAGATAGAACGCGCCCTCGGCCGGGGAGAGTTTCGGGAATCCGGCGTCCGGCAGCGCCGCCAGCAGCAGGTCGCGCGAGCGGCGATAACGGGCGACGTTTGCCGCGAGCTCGGCCTCGCACTCGAACGCCGCTTCGGCGGCGAGCTGTGCGATGTGGGGCGCGCTGATGAAAAAATTCTGGGCCAGGCACTCGACCGGGCGCAGCAGATCGTCCGGCAGGACCATCCAGCCGACGCGCCAACCGGTCATGCTGAAATATTTCGAGAAGCTGTTGATCACGATGGCACTTGGGCTAAACGCGCACGCGGTCGCGAGCGGAGCGGCGAAATGGATACCGTGATAGATCTCGTCGCTGATCAGACGGATCTCGCGCTCATGGCAGTACTGGGCGATCGCCGCGACCTCGTCGGGCTGGAGCATGGTGCCGGCCGGGTTACTGGGGCTGGCGATAATCAGCCCGTTGGGTGGCCGGGCAATACGTTCAAGCATCGAAACGGTTGGTTGAAAACGGCTCTCGATCGTCGTCTCAAGGATCATGGGCTTGAGGCCGAGCGCCGCCAGGATATTGCGATAGGGTGGATAGAAGGGGGCGCCAAGTGCCACCCGGTCGCCGGGGTCGAAGGCCGCAAGAAAGGCGAGCGGGAAGGCCCCCGAGGCGCCCATCGTCACTACGACGCGGCTCGGCGAGAGATCTTGCCCGTACCATTCGCCGTAATGACGTATGATCCGGGCCCGGAGGCTCGGTCGGCCAAGCGCCTCGGTGTAGCCGAGCGGCTCGCCGCGTACGAGCGCTGCCCTTGCCGCTCCGGCCGCGCCTGCCGGTGCTCCGGTGCCAGGTTGACCGACTTCCATCCGGATCACTCCGGGTGCGCCCGGTGCCAACTCGGCCGCGCGCGCGTTGGCAGCCGCGATCACGTCCATGACGAGGAAAGGGGGCGCTGCTGCGCCCCGGCCAATCTTCAGCACCATTTGTGCGCGCCCGGAAGCGTCTCCTCAGCTCCCGCCACCGGGAAAGCCGCCGCTGAACGTGAACCCGCTCCCGGCCGGGTTGGTCTCCGCGCCGCAAGTCGCCGCGTTGCCAGGCAGGAATCGGCCGCAGGTGATGACCATGGCAACCCCCGGCGAAGGCACCGCAACCGGCACCAGGGTTTTCGCGCGCAGGATCTCCGCCATCGCGAGCCCCGCGGCGATCGCCGCCGCGTTCTGTCCGGAGGCGGCAACGGCGGCACGGAACGAGTGGATGTTGTTATTCCAAGCAATGCCGGCGGAGAGCAGCGGCGGCGGTCCGGTGCCCGGCGCGGCGGCCAGCAGAATACCGGTGCCGGGAGCGATCCGGCCGGTGCCGAAAAGGTTGTTCATGGTGACGGCACAGGCGACTGCCCCGCCGCTCGCATCCAGCGTCGCAAACGCCGTCGAGGCCG
Source organism: Acetobacteraceae bacterium (assembly GCA_050730115.1). Taxonomy (GTDB): domain Bacteria; phylum Pseudomonadota; class Alphaproteobacteria; order Acetobacterales; family Acetobacteraceae; genus JAKAWQ01. The sequence goes on along the minus strand of JBOHMK010000180.1, from coordinate 144 downwards.
GGAGTGGCGGCAACTTGGCGCGGGGAAGTGTCTTCTCCGCGAGAACGGCTTCGCCGCTCATTCCGCCGGCCCGCCAGCGTGCGGCAACGGCGAGCGCACGCTCCGCGGCGGCGGCGAGATCATTCGGGTTGTGCCACAAATCAC
>JBOHMK010000179.1:0-9881 GCA_050730115.1 Acetobacteraceae bacterium | reverse complement strand
TGTGATCGGGGGCGATCGCTACGCCGACGCACTGGCCGCGAGCGAGCGCCGGGTCTCCGAGACCGGGGCACTTTCGATCCATGCCTACGACCAGCGAGAGACGCTGCTCGGCCAGGGCAGCGTCGGGTTGGAGCTGGAAGCGGACGCACCGGAGATCGAAACATTGCTGGTGGCTGTCGGCGGCGGCGGGCTGATCGGCGGGATCGCGGCCTGGTACCGGGGCAAGGTGCGCGTCGTCGCCGTCGAATCGGATCAGGCGCCGACGCTTGCGCGTGCATTTGCCGCCGGGCATCCGGTGGCGGCGCCGGCCGGCGGAATAGCGGTTGACAGCCTGGCGCCGAGGGAGGTCGGGCAATTGATGTTCCCGATCGCCCGGGCGTTTGTTCACCCGGAGGTGGTGCTGGTGACGGATGACGAGATTCGCCGGGCACAGGCGGCACTTTGGGAAGTGTTGCGGGTAGCGACGGAGCCGGGTGGTGCGGCGGCATTTGCGGCACTTCTTTCGGGCCGCTACCGGGCGCAGGCAGAAGAAAAAGTTGCGGTGCTCGTCTGCGGCGCCAACACCGCGGACGTTAAACTTTGAAGGCACGCTACTCGTCCCTTTGGGGGCGGGAGAGCAGCGCCTCGATCGCGGCGGCGAGCGTTGTCCGACCTTCGAGGAGACGTGCGACGAGGGCTGCGATCGGCACTTCGCAGCCGGTGGCGTGGGCACGCGCGGCGAGGGCGGGGGCGGTCGTCACACCTTCGGCCACTCCGCCGAGGGTTGCCAGGATCTCGGCCGGGGCCGCGCCGCGCCCGAGAGCGAGGCCGAAGCGGAAATTGCGGCTCTTCTCGCCGGTGCAAGTGAGTACGAGGTCGCCGAGCCCCGAGAGGCCGAAGCTGGTCTCGAGCCGCCCGCCGAGTGCCGTCGTGAGCCGGCCGAGTTCGGCGAGGCCGCGCGTGATGATCGCGGCGCGTGCGTTCTCGCCCAAGCCCGCGCCGATCACGGCGCCGGCGGCGATCGCGATCACGTTCTTGGCCGCCCCGCCGATCGCCGCGCCGAGCGGATCGGCGTTGCCGTAGAGGCGAAAGTTGGGGGCGGAGAGGAAGGAAATAAGGCGGCTGCGGAGAGCGGGATCGATCGAGGCGAGCACGGCCGCGGCCGGCTGACCCGCGGCGATTTCCAAAGCAAAGTTGGGCCCGGTCAGCACTGCGACCGGGGATTGAGGATGGAGGGCCTCGAGGATTTCGTGCGGCAGCCGCATGGTTGCAATTTCCATCCCCTTCGCGGCGGCGATCAGGGGGCGGCCCGAAGAACAGATCGTTTCTGCTACGGAGCGAAAATGCGCCACCGGAATGGCGAGCAGCAAAAGCTCCGCGCGCGCGATGGAGGGATCATCGGCGAGCGCGACCCCGGAAGGGAGGAGGGCGCCGGGGAGGCGGGGGTTGCGTCGGGTCCTGGCGATCTCGGCCCGGCGCGCGGGATCGCGCGCCCAAAGAGAAACCGCGTGCCCGGCACGACTGGCAAGCAGGGCGAGTGCGGTGCCCCAGGCGCCGGCGCCGACGACGCCGATTTCATTCATCGGTGATCCGCAACAAAGCCGCGCCGCCGCCTGGCTCACCCTGGCCGAGCCGTTCTGAGAGCGTATCGAGGATCGCGTGCGCGGCGGCGGCGAATTCGTGCGGCGGCCGCACCACCACGACGCCTGCACCGTTCAGCCGTTGCGGGTCGGTCGGCTCGCGAAGATAAAGTTCGGCCGCAAGCACATGGGGGAGGCGGGAAGCGGCGAGCTCTTCATGGAACGTGCGCACCGGTGAGCGGTGCTTGATCGGATACCAGGCGGCGAAAATGCCGGTCGGGAAACGGGCATGAGCGATGCCGAGACCGCCGGCGACGCGGGCGAGTTCTTCGGGTTCCTCGTAGGGCGGGTCGATCAGCACGAGGCCGCGGCGCGGCTCAGGCGGAAGCAAAGCGTGCAGTGCCTCCCAACCATCGCGCTGATGCAGCGCCACCTGGCGGTCGGCCGCGAAAAGCTGCTTGAGCGCGGCAAATTCCTGTGCGTGACGTTCGCAGCAGATCAGCCGGTCGGTGGGGCGGAGCAGGCGGCGGACGAGCAGCGGCGTGCCCGGGAAAAGGCCGCCGGGTTCCATCATGATACCCTGGACACGGGCGATGTAAGCGGCAAGCACAACCGGCGGGTCCACGAACAGCCGGCCGATTCCATTCTGCCATTCGCCTGTCGCCTGGGCTTCCGGACCGGTAAGGTCATAGGCGCCGGCGCCGGCGTGGGTCTCCATGACCGTGATCGGCCGGTCTTTCTCCTGCAGGCGGAGGACGAGCCAAGTGAGCAGCGCCTGCTTCAGGCAGTCGCCGAAGTTGCCGGCGTGATAGGCGTGGCGATAGTTCACCCGGACAGCTCTTCGAGCGGCCAGCGCGGCCTTGCCGGTGCATCCATCGCGCTCGCGCAGCCGAGCCTCAGCCGCTCGAGGCCGGCCCAGGCGACCATCACTGCGTTGTCGGTGCAGAGTCGGGCGGGGGGTGCCACGAGCGAGAATCCGGCGTCCGCGGCGGCGGCGGCGAGCGCCGTGCGGATGGCATGGTTGGCGGCGACGCCGCCTGAGGCGACCAGCAGACGGGCCTCGGGGTGGCGGGAGGCGAAGAGGGCGATGGCGTTCCGGGCACGATCGACCAGCACGTCCACCACGGCGGATTGAAAAGAGGCGGCGAGGTCGGCGGCGATGACGCGAGTAAGCGGACCCGGGGCAAATTGGGCCACAGCTTGGGCCACCGCCGTTTTCAGGCCGCTGAAGCTGAAATTGCAGCCGGGGCGGCCGGCGAGCGGGCGTGGGAAGCGGAAACGGCGGGGATTCCCGATGGCGGCCAGGCGTTCGAGGGCCGGGCCGCCGGGCCAGGAGAGGCCAAGCAACTTTCCGACCTTGTCGAATGCCTCACCCGCGGCGTCATCGATGGTCTGGCCGAGGAGGCGATAGCGTCCGATCCCTTCGACCGCCAACCATTGGCTGTGGCCGCCGGAAACGAGCAGCAGAAGGTAGGGGAAGTCGGCTCCTCCGAGGCCAGGGAGACGCGGTGTCAGCGCGTGCGCCTCCAGATGGTTGATGGCCAGGAACCGGCAGCCGGCCTGGAGTGCGATGCCCTTGGCGAGGTTGCTGCCGACGATCAGGCCGCCGATGAGGCCAGGGCCGGCGGTCGCGGCGACGGCTGCGAGATCGGGATAGGCGAGGCGGGCTTCCGTCATTGCCTCCCTCACCAGTCCGGGCAGGTATGTGAGATGCGCGCGGGCGGCGATTTCCGGGACCACGCCACCATAGGGGGCGTGGTCCCGGCGCTGGCTCAAGAGGCGCTCGGAGAGCAGGTTCCCGCGGCTGTCGAGGATGGCGGCAGCGGTTTCGTCGCAGGAGGTTTCGATGCCGAGCACCGGGCCCAACGGGGGGCCCGGTGAGCCGGATTGTGGCACGCAATCGTCGGGCATCTCTTTTCTTTCTCTGCTCCGGGTTTTACGACACCTCCATGACGGCACTGAAGCCCAGGGACCAGCCAGGCGTCATCAAGGTTCCGCAGCACCTCCATGAGTTGCCACTCCGGGTCGGCACCCGCGCCTCGCCGTTGGCGCTCGTCCAGACCCGGCGTTTCCTCGCAGTGCTGCGGCATTTCTGCCCGGTGCTGAGAAACCTCGAAGTGTTCGAGGAACACGCGATCACCACTTCGGGGGATCGGGTGCAGGACCGGAGGCTCTCGGAAATCGGCGGCAAGGGGCTGTTTGCGAAAGAGATCCACGAGGCTCTCGCGGATCGGCGGGTGGATTTCGCGGTGCACAGCCTGAAGGACCTGGAGACCGCGCTGCCGCCGGGGATCGTGCTCGCCTGCACGCTGAAGCGGGAGGACGCGCGGGACGCGCTGATCCTGGGTCCCGGTGCGGGCGTCGTACGCACGGATGATCCTTACTCCGCGCTCGAGACCGGCTCTGTGATCGGTACCTCCTCGGTCCGCCGCCAGGCGCAACTGCTGCACGCGAGACCCGATCTTTCGATCGTGCCGCTGCGTGGCAATGTCGGCACGCGGCTCGAGCGGATCCGCGCCGGAAATTACGCTGCCGGGGTGCTGGCGCTGGCCGGGCTCAAGAGGCTTGAGATCGCCGGGCCGAACATCGTGCCGCTCGATCCCGAAAAGATGCTTCCGTCGGCCGGACAGGGCATCATCGGCATCACGGTTCGCGCCGATGACGGCGAGCTTCGCGAGTTGCTGGCGGCGATCGAGGGCCCGGAGGCGGCGGCGGTGGCCCGAGCGGAGCGGAGCCTGCTCGCCGCGCTTGACGGGTCCTGCCGCACGCCGATCGGCGGTTACGCGCGGTTCGAAACGCCGGGGCTGATCCGTCTGACCGGCCTGGTTGCGCGCGCGGACGGCTCATTCCTGCTGCAGCGGAGCCTCGACGGTCCGGCACAGGACGCTGTGAGGATTGGCGCCGAACTGGGTGCCAACCTCCGCGCGGATTCGCCATCCGATCTCTTTGCCTAGAAGGGGGCGAGAGGGCGGCAACAAACGTAAGGGGCAGGAAGAGGGGCTTGCTGAAAAACCGAGGCAAGGGCTCCGCCCTTGACCCGCCTGATGGCACCTTGGGGGGCCTGAGGCCTCGGATCCCCGAACTTCAAAGGAAGGGATTCCAAAGGCTTACCTTTGGCAGGGTGCGGGGCAGAGCCCCGCAAATTGTCCCGGCCCCAGCCGCGACGGCGCTTTTCACCAAATTGCCAGATCGAAATGGCGCTTGGCGGGATTAGAGAGAGATCCTCCAACACCATGAAATTGAACGAGAAAACAAAACCTGGACGGGACGCGGTGCTGATCACGCGTCCGCAGCCCGGCGCCGCGGCCACGGCTCAGCGCCTGGCGGGGATGGGGTTTCGCCCCGTGGTGGCACCGCTCTTAACGATCCGCCGCCTCGCGCCGGAATTGCCGGCGGCCGCGCACCTGCAGGCGGTATTGGTGGCGAGCGCCCAGGCGCTGCCGGCACTCGCGGCGGCACATCGGCGGCTGCCACTTTACGTTGTCGGGGATGCCACGGCCAAGGCCGCAAGCGCGCTAGGGTTCGAGAAGGTCACGAGCGCGGCCGGTGACGCCGCGGCGCTAGCGGCACTGGTTGCCGCCGCCTGCCGCCCGACGGCGGGGCCGCTATTGCTGGCGGTGGGGGCGCGGCAGGGCGGACGGCTTGCGGCGGCGCTGCGCAGAAAGCGATTTGCGGTCATTCGCCGCAGTGTTTACGCGGCGCTGCCGGTGGCCAGACTTCCAGATCCGGCGCGCGCTGCGCTCTGCGGCGGGTGCCTCAGGGCGGCGCTATTCTTTTCCGGCGAGACGGCTTCCCACTTCGCGCGACTGGTCGGCACGGCAGGATTGAGCGCCGCACTCGCGCCTGTAACCGCGATCGCCATCGGAGAGGCGGCGGCGGCGGCACTTCGCCCCTTGCCCTTCCGTTCCGTCCGTGTCGCAGTACGGCCGACGGAGGAGGCGGTGCTCGCCATGCTCGAATGACCGAGGCGGAAACGGCCACCGGCTCACCGCCAGAAGGCCCAAAAGAGGCTCAGGCGGCGGCCGAGCGTGCGCCGCCCGAAGCCTCTCGCGGATCACCGCGCGCGGTGCCGGCATGGCTTGGCATCATCGGGTTCCTGGTGCTCGCGGCGGGCATCATCATCGTCTGGCGCAATCCGCGGGTGCCGGTGGTGTCCGACAGCGCGGCAATTACCGCGCTCGGCGTCCGTCTCGACCAGCTCTCCGCCGGCCTTCAGACAACGGAAACGAAGCTTGCCGCCGCGGAGGCGACTTTGGCGCACCTGCCCGCGCCGCCGGATCTCGGACCGATCGAAGCGCGGCTGTCGGCGCTCGAGAAAAGACCGGTGGCACCCGCGCCAGCGCCGGCCGCGGGGCTGCCGAATTCAGCGGAGATTGATGCCGCCCTCGCACCGCTCGCGGAGCGGCTCGACGCGCTCGAAAAATCGGAGGCGACACTCAAACACGATCTCGCGGCGGTCGAACAGAAGGTCGCGACAACTGCTCCACTCGCCGAACGGATCGGCAGGCTCGAACAATCGGAGGCTGCGTTCAAGAATGGTCTGGCGGCGATCGAACGCAGGCTCGCAGTGACGGCGGCGGCAGTGGCGCTCGAGCAGGGACGACCGCTCGGTGAACTCAGGGACGCGCCGCCGGCGCTCGCCCGGTTTGCCAAGACCGCGCCGCCGACACTGGCCGGCCTTCGGACCGCGTTCGACGAGGCGGCCACGGCAGAACGGGCGGCGGCTCGCCCGTCGGGAGCGGGTCAGCCGTTGACGAAGCGGCTGATGGACCGCCTCGGCGATCTTTTGACGGTGCGCGAGGGCAACCAGGTCATCATCGGCAACCCCGCCGAGCCGGCGCTCATCAGTGCCAAAGCGGCGCTCACGACAGGGGATGTTGCCGGTGCGGTGAAGGCGCTGGCCGCCCTCCCTGGCCAGCCGGCACCGGCGATGGCGCAATGGATGGACCAGGCGAAGGCGCTGCTGGCGGCGCGGGCCGCGATGGCACAATTTGCCGGCGGTGACTGATGCTGCGGGTTATTTTCTTCCTTATCGCGTGCGTGGTGGCGCTTGCCATCGCCTTTGGCTTGGCCAGCCTGCCCGGCCATGTCTCTGCCGACATCGGCGAGCTCACGGTTGCGGCGCCAACCGGCATCGCGGTGCTGGCTCTGATCATCCTGGTGATCATCGTTTACGCCGTGCTGAGGCTGCTCGGCGGCCTGTTCCGGCTGCCGCGACGCTTCCGGCTGTGGCGATCCGGCCGGCACCGCGCCGAAGGTGACCGTGCGGTGACACGCACGCTGGTGGCACTCGCAGCCGGTGAAGCAGGCCAGGCACGGCGGGGCGCGGAGGCGGCACGCCGGCTGCTTGGAGACACACCGCAGACGCTGTTGCTGGCGGCCGAGGCAGCGCGGCTTGCGGAGCGGAGCGACGAGGCTGAGGCGTCGTTCCGCCTGCTTTCCGAGCGCAAGGATAGCGCTTTTCTTGGGTTGCGCGGCTTGCTCAGGGAAGCGATCCTGAAATCCGACTGGGGTGAGGCGGCAGCGCTGGCGCGGCGGGCCGAAGCGGCCCACCCGGGTAGCTCCTGGCTCAAGCGGGAACGGCGGCGGATTGCGGTCGAGACGGAAGATTGGCGGAGCGCGCTGGCGCTCGCCGATGGGCCGGCACGGGCGGCACTGGCGGCCGCGGCGGCGGATGCGGAGACGGAGCCGGAGGGCGCGCTCAAGCTGGCGCGCGAGGCAGTCGCGACGGATGCATCCTTGCCGGCGGCGTCGCTCGCTTTGGCAAGAGGGCTGCGCCGGGTCGGGCGGGAGAAGCGTGCCGAAACAGTGCTCGGCAACGCCTGGGCGCAGACTCCACACCCGGATCTGGCGCGACTTCTGCTCGAACCATTCGGCGATCCATTGGTGCGGGTGAAGAAGGCGCAAGCGCTGGCGGCGCGGAACCCGACGCATCCGGAATCGGACTTCCTGCTCGCCGAGACGGCGCTGGCCGCCGGGCTTCCCGGCGAAGCGAGGCGGCATGCCGAGGCACTGCGCAACCAAGGCGTGGGCTGGCGGCGGCTCTGGCTGCTGATTGCCGAGATCGCGCGCGCCGAGGCGGGGGGTCAGGACAGCCACGCCGAACGCGAGGCTTTGCACCAGGCGGCGACGGCGGAAGGTGATCCGGAGTGGCGCTGCGCCGCATGCGGGGGGGTAGCAGCGACGTGGCAACCGGTTTGCCCGCATTGCGGCGTGGCCGGTCGGCTGCAATGGCAGGTGCCGCCGCCGGTGCCGCGACCGATTACAGCGAGTGCCACGAAGATCGAGTTGATCGGCATCGAACGGGGCGACGAGAGCCACTGATCGGGCGGCGCGGAGCGGCCCTTGCTTCAGTGATGGAAGACCAGGCCCGGCAGCCAGAGTGCGATCTGGGGAAACGCCGAGAAGACGACGATGAACCCGAGAATGATCAGCAGGAACGGCAGCACTGCCAGCATCAGTTCCTTGAGCTTGATGTCCGGTGCGATTCCCTGGATGACGAAGAGGTTGAGTCCGACCGGCGGATGGATGAGGCCGGTCTCCATCACCAGGCTCATGTTGACGCCGAACCAGACCGGATCGAACCCGCGCGCGAGCAGACCCGGCAGGATGATCGGAGTGATCATCAGCACGATCGCAACCGGCGGCAGAAAGAACCCCATGATGATGATGAGAACGTCGATCCAGAACAGGAACTCCCAGTCCGACATTTTCAGGCCGACGAGCCACTGGGTGGTCATCTGGGTGATGTAGAGATAGCTCATTACGTAGCTGAACAGGAACGCCATGGCGATGATCATCATGATCATCGAAGCGTACTCGGAGGTGCCGAGGACGATGTTCTTCACCTCGCGCCAGTGATAGCAGTGATAGACGATTGCGACCATGACGAGGGTGGCGAAGGCGCCGACGCCGGAGACCTCGGAGGGGGTCGCGAAGCCGCCATAGAGCGCGATCATCACGACCGCGATGATGCTGAAGAAGGGCAGCAGGCGGGGCAAGGATTCGAGACGGTCGTGCCAGGAGAAGTATTCGACCGCGAGGGCTGGACGGTTGTCGTCTTCCGTCCTGGTGACCACCGAAGCGCCGACGGAGCGGGTAGTAGCGGCGGCGCTTTCCAGACCGCGGGCGCGATCGCGGCGGTACGTGCTGGTGATCACCCAGCACGCGAACAGGGAGGCGAGCAGGATGCCGGGTGCAATACCGGCAAGGAAGAGTTGGCCGATCGATTGCTCGGCGACGATGCCGTAAAGGATCAAGGTGACGGATGGCGGAAACAGGATGCCGAGCGTGCCGCCGCAGGCAATGAGTGCGCCGGCGAATCCCTGCGGATAGCCGCGCTTGCGCATCTCCGGGATCCCCATGGCGCCGATGGCCGCGGAGGTCGCGGTGCTCGAGCCGCACATCGAGGCGAAGATGGCGCAACCGATGACGTTGGCGACGCCGAGGCCGCCGGGCAGCTTGTAGGTCCATCGGTAGAGCGATTCATAGAGATCCGCCGCCGCTCGCGTTCTGCCGATGGCGATGCCCATCAACATGAAGAGCGGAATCGCGAGCAGGGTGAAATTGCTCATGCCTTCGTACAGTGTCTCGGCGAGTTGGCCGAGATTGGCGGGCGGCATGAAACCGAGCATGAACGCGACCGAGACACCGCCCAAGGCAAACGCAACCGGCATGCCCGAGAGCAGCAGGATCAGCGCGACGACGACGAACAGGATGCCGAGTTCACCTGGGCTCATCGGGCTCGCCCGTTGGCCGGTGGCCGGCGATCTCGTCGGTGATCTGGATTACGTATTCGAGTGAGATCAGCACCAGGCCGACGCCGATCAGCGTATAGGGAATCCATAGCGGCGGTGCCCAGGTGGAATCGGTGCGCCAGTCTTTGGTCCATGCTTCCCAGTCGTATTGCAGGACCTTCACGGCCATGAACCCGCAGAGCAGCACCGAGAGCACGTCACCGGCGAGAATCCGAAAGCGATTCCAGCTCGCCGGCATGAGGGCCTGAAGCACCTCGGTGCCGACATGGGCGCGCTTCATCTGAGTGTAGTTGGCGGCGAGGAAAGTCGCGCCGATCAACAGGAAGATATTGAGTTCGAGGTTCCAGGTGTGGGGGCGTCGCAACCAGTAGCGCCAGATCACCTCGTTGGTGATGATGGCGGCGGAGAGGATGATCATGGTGCCGGCGATCACGCCGGTGAAGAGATTGATCGCCTGGATGGCGCCGCGGAAGAGCCGCCAGGCCGTGCGTCCGGGCGCCGCGTCAGCGTGCGATGATTTCTGAATCATCGCACTTTCTCTTTATTTTCTCGATCAATTTCATGG
>JBOHMK010000178.1:0-3223 GCA_050730115.1 Acetobacteraceae bacterium | reverse complement strand
AGTGATCGGGTGCCGGCCGGAGATACGGCGTCAGGCCCCGGGTCAAGGATGCGGCGGAACGAAGCTCTGCACGAGGCTTCCGGCCACCAGCCGCCAGCCATCGACCAACACGAAGAACACGAGCTTGAACGGCAGCGATACCGCCGTCGGCGGCAGCATCATCATTCCAAGGCTCATCAGCACGCTCGAGACCACCATGTCGATCACCAGGAACGGCAGGTAGAGCAGGAAACCCATCTCGAACGCACGGCGAAGCTCACCCACCAGGAACGCCGGAATGAGCGCCCGCCATGGCGTCGCCAGCGGCGTCGTCGGATCAGGGAGCTTCGCCGCGTCCAGGAAGACCTGCAGATCGGAAGGCCGGAGATTGGCCAGCATGAATCGGCGGAACGGCTCGGCCGCCTGGCGCAGCCCCTCCAGATTGCTGATCTTGCCTTGCTCGAGCGGCAACAGCCCGCTCACCCAGGCCGCATGCAGCACCGGCTGCATGACGAAGAAAGTGAGGAATAGCGCCAGCCCGATCAGCACCATGTTGGGTGGCGTCGTCTGCAAACCGAGCGCGCTCCGCAGCAACGAGAGCACGATGATGATGCGGGTGAACGCCGTCACCATGACGAGCAGGCTCGGCGCCAAGGCGAGTACCGTGATCAGCGCCGTCAACTGCACCAGCCGGCCGGTGACGCCCGGCCCATCGGAATTGCCGAGATCGATGCTCACCGATTGCGCCAACGCCGGATGCGCCACCAGCAGCAGAATCAACAGCACCGCCAGGAAAGCGAATAGGCGCCTCATGGCTCGGCCTCCGGCCGGCCAATCCAGCCGATCAGCGCGTCATGGCCGTTGCCGGCCAGCAGCAACAGCTCCCGCCCGTCACAGCGCACCAGGTAGAGCCGCCGCTTGGCGTCGAGCGCCAGCGTTTCGACGACGCCGAGCCGCCTCGCCGCACCCGCTCCGGGTGCGAGGCCCGAGTACCGCGCCGCCCGCGCCGCCAGCCAGATCAGCGCCAGTACCGCCGCGAGCGCGGCAACCGCATAAAGGATGGTGGCAGAAAACGACATCATGGCGCGGCCTTTTGCCGGGCTTTGCGGAACAGCGCGTCAGGCGGGTGGTCGGGCTCCCGCGGCGGTGAGCCGCGCCTCGATCGTGTCAAGCTCGGATACGAGGGCGCTGAGCCGGGGCTTGAGCGCGCGTCCGGCGGCCGGATCGAGATCCAGGACCGCCGCGCACAACCACCCGATCTCGCCCTCGATTCCGTTGAGATCGATCCGCCGCCCGGCATCGATCAGGGCGCCGGTAACCTTGAGGAAGCCTGACACCCGCTCGATCGCAAGCGGGACGGTCGGCGGCGGAGCCTCGGACGGATCGGCCTGATAAAGCATCGCCCGATTGCACCCCCTCGCGGTTACTAAACCGTTGCCTCAGCCCATGATCGCCGGAGGTGGCCCGGAGGTGGATTGATCGGAGGCGTGAATCGCCGGCTCAAATCAACTCCGGGACCCCTGCCGGGCTGCGCGGCCAGCCCGGCAGGGGCCCAGAGAGGCGGTTTTTCGAGCACCGGGCATGCGCCGGCCGTTCACTTGCCCTTAAGGCCAGTTCCGCATGATCCATCCCGGTGGCGAAGCGCAGGCGGCCCCAGGGTCGAGAGCAGAGGGCAGGGCAGAGAGCACAGGGACCGAGATGGATCTCACCAGCACCGGCTTCTTTACTCTTGCCGAGCGGCGCCTCGCCTGGATCGACCGCAACCTTGAGGTGCGCGCCGAAAACATTGCCAATGCCGATACCCCCGGCTACCAGCGCCAGGAGGTCGAGCCGTTCTCGGCCGTCCTCGCCGGCACCGGAGCTCTTCGTCCGGCGGCGACCAGCACTGACGATCTTCCTCCGCTGCCGGCCTCCGACCAGATTGAGATGCCGTCGATCGATCCGGGCGAGCAGTCGGACGGCGCGCCGGGCGCCGTCTCCGCCGATACCCAGCTCGGCAAGCTCGCCGATGCCGAAGGCATGCAGAACCTCGTCATCCGGCTCTATGGCGCGACTCTCGGAATGTTCCGGACTGCCCTCGATGTCTCCGGTGGTTCGGGCATCGGCGGCTGAAGCACGACGGAGAGAGCCAATGGATCTCACCAAGGCAATGGCCATCGCCGGCAGCGGCATGCAGGCACAGACGGCACGGCTTACGGTGATCGCCGAGAACCTCGCCAATCAGGCGACCACCGGATCCACGCCGGGCGCCGATCCCTACCGGCGCCGGACGATTTCATTCCAGGATGTGCTCGACCCGAAAACCGGCGTCGGTCTGGTCGAGGCCGGCCCGGTCGGAGAGGATCAAAGCGCGTTTCCGCTGCGCTACGATCCGGACAACCCGGCGGCCAACGCCGAGGGCTATGTCAAGGTGCCGAACGTCAATACCTTCATCGAGATGATGGATATGCGGGACGCCGAAAATAGCTATTCGGCGAATTTGCAGGTGCTGGCGGTCTCGCGCAGCATGCTGGCCCGCGTGATCGGCATGCTGCAATGAGCGGCACGATCCCGACCATCACCATAACTCCGTCCGGAGTTTCACCGGGAACCGCCGCCGCGTCCTACGCGCAAAGCGCGGGCAGCGGCAACGCCCACGGCGCGGAGAGTTTCGGCGGCGCGCTCGATCAGGCCATCAACGGTGCCATCTCGCTCGGCAAAGAAGCCGATCAAGGGGCATTGCAGGCGATCGCCGGAGGCGGAGACATCACCTCCGTCGTCACCGCGGTTTCGCGCGCCGAACTGGCGCTGCAGGCTGCAACCGCAATCCGCGATAAGGTCGTCACCGCCTATCAGACCATCATGAGCATGCCGATCTGAGCGCGAGTTCCGCTCGGCACCTTCCTGAAGGCCCAAAATCCCGAGGGCTGAACATGTCCAATTTCGATCTCGCGCTCAGCATGCGCCAGGCCATGCTCGTCATGCTAGAGCTGGCTGCCCCGCCGCTTCTCGCCACCCTCGCGGTTGGCCTCCTGATCTCGCTCATCCAGGCGATGACCCAGGTGAACGAATCGACGCTCGTCTTCGTGCCCAAGGTTCTGGTTCTCACGGGTGTGCTGTTGCTGCTCGGCCACGGCATGGTCACCACGTTATCGGACTTCACCACACTCTTGTTCGGCCGGCTGGTCGCCATCGGCGGCACCGGCTAGAGCAGATTCCGGTCGAATTGAACCGTCATTGCGAGCGAAGCGAAGCAATCCAGAGC
>JBOHMK010000177.1:0-4530 GCA_050730115.1 Acetobacteraceae bacterium | reverse complement strand
TATGTCTCCGTCATCGTCGTCAAGGGGGCCCGGCCGGGCAAGCGCATACTTCTCACCAGCGGTGTGCATGGTGACGAAATGAGCTCGAGCCAGACGGTGCAGACCGTGATGAACCGGCTGCATTCGGAGGACATGTCGGGAACGGTCACGGCGGTCACGGACGTGTCGGGCCCAGCGCTCGAAGGCATGTCGCGACGGTGGCCCAATTCGGGCCGCGGCGCCGGCCTCATCGACATGAACCGGGAATGGCCCGGGAATGAGAACGGCGCCAGTGCGGCGAGCCGCCAGGCCGGCATGCTTTTCAACCGGCTGTTCAAGCCGAACGCCGATTACGCGATCGACTTCCACACCGGGACGACCGGACTGGACATTACTGCATTGAACATCGGCGAGATGAGCCGGCCCGAGGTCAAGGCGATGATCGAGCTCTACCCCATCGACCATGTCTGGGATGATCCGGCCTATCCCGGCGTGTTGGCCAGAGAATTGATGGCCGCAGGCATCCCGGCGTTCATCCCGGAGATCGGCAAGGCACGCATCATTGATCGCGAGATGATCGCGCGCTTCGTCGAGGGCACGATGAACGTCCTCAAGCTGCACGGCGTGATCGAGGGCGCCATGGGGCGCACGGGCAAGGATTCGGGGCTTTTCGTCGGCAACAGCGCCTTCCCGGTCCTGGCGACCCAGGGCGGGTTCGTGGAGCCTCTGGTCAAGCTGAACGACATGGTCAAGCCCGGCCAGAAACTGGCCATTCAGCGCAATGCCTTTGGTGAGGTCGTTGCGGAGTACATGAGCGGGGTTGCCGGCGAGGTGGCGGTCCTGCGCAGTGAAGCAACATCGGAGCCCGGCAACATCCTTGCCATGGTCCTGTTCCACCAGGCGGTTCCTGAGACCGAGGAGAGCCAACCTGAGGAGGAGAGATATCCCGAGTAGGGCCCCCGGCGGCGGGGGAACCCCGGACAGTCGGTTTCCGGCGGATCGTTCTTCCCGCCCCAAAAGGCCCACCGCCGCTAGCTGTGGCTGCCCGGCATCATCGGCGACCGTGCTCGATTGCATCGCCGGATCCGACGCGAGAGAGCGGTTTGCGGTGTCGGCATTCGACCGAACAGCATCGGCATCAGCGCGACATCGCCGGTCAGCACCGGATAGTGAAGTGGTCCGGCGCCAGACACGACGAGCAGCCGGACGCACCTTCAATGGCCGAGACGTTCCAGGTCGCGGCGATCGCGATCAGGCGAGATGGCCGGTCTTCAGGTAAAGGCGGGCGCCGGTGCGGCTGCAGAGTGCCAGGCTCGCGCCACGCGGCCGGCGGAGCCAGAGGCCAGCGCGGTGGGATTCGCCGTCGATCAGCAGATCGCCGTCCAGAAGAAAAATTTCGGCGCCGCCGGGAAAGCTTTCGGCGTGGCCGGCATAGCCGGGCGCCAGCCGCAGCAGCACGACCCGTTCCCAGGGCGCATCGAAGAGGTGAGCTTCCTCGCGGCCCGCATCAAGCGCTCGCCAGAGCGCCGGGTCCTTGGTGTCGAGCCGGAGCGGTGCCTTTTCCTCGGGCGGCATCTGGCGCAGCTTGACGAATATGACCGCACCCGGAGCGCTCGCCGGCCTGTGGCGTGAGCCGGGCGGGTTGCGAACGTAGCAGCCGGCCGGAAAATTTCCAGTCTCATCGGAAAAGACACCATCGAGCACGAGAAACTCTTCGCCGGCGCCGTGCGTATGCGGGGCGAACGAAGAGCCGGGCGCATAGCGGACGAGAGACGTGGCACGGGCGACTTCTTCGCCATCGCGTTCGAGCATCCGCCGCTCGACGCCGGCCATCGGCGATGGGACCCAGGCGAGTGCCGCACTGTCCACGGTGGCAGGAAAAGAGAGATCGGCGTGAAGTTGCATCGGATGCCCTCCGGAGGGACTTTATAGATCGGATCGTGCCTGACTGGAATCGCCAAGCGATTCCCGGAGCACGTGACTGCGATCGGGCAAACCAGGAAGACCGTTTTCTGTGAAACTGAAAGCGTTCTGCGGCGTTACGAGCGGGGCAAGCAGTGCAGGAGAATGGGGGCTGTTGTCGGCACGAGGGTGGCCGTATGACGGAAAGCGAAGCGGAGGCGAGATCAGATGGACGATGATCCGAAATTCCTGATGGTCGCAGGCGCGCCCGCGCCGGTGGCGCCGTTCAGCCACGCGGTCAAAGCCGGGCCGTTCCTGTTCGTGACCGGCCAGATGCCTACGGATCCCAAGGATGATTCAAGGCCTCTGCCCGAAGGCGTTGCCGCACAAACGCGGCGGGTGGTGGAGAATCTGAAGCTCGTCCTCAGAGGCTCCGGATATGATTGGGGGGATGTGGTGCAGGCGCGTATCTATCTCACCCATTTCGAGCGCGATTATGCGGCGATGAACGAAGTGTGGGTGACGCTGTTTCCGCGAGGAAGGCTGCCGGCGCGGACCTGTGTCGGGGTGACCGGGCTCGCCCGTGGCGCGCTGGTCGAGATCGATCTCATGGCGTGGCAGGGGTGATGGCGCGAGCGGTGCCAGAGGCCTGGCTCGCGTGGAGTACCGGCAAGGACAGCGCTTTCGCACTTCTCGAGGCACGCCGCCTGGGGCTTGCCGAGATCACGGGCGTGCTGACGACGGTCGCCGAAGCGTATGGGCGGGTCTCGATGCACGGGGTGCGGACGGCGCTCCTCGAGCGGCAGGTGGCGGCACTTGGGCTGCCCGCTCTCACGGTTGCGCTGCCGAGCCCCTGTCCGAACGAAGTCTATGACGAGCGGATGGCGCAGGCGGTCGAGCGGATCAAGGCCAAGGGCATCCGGTACATGGTGTTCGGGGATCTCTTTCTCGCCGATGTGCGCGCATATCGGGAAGCGCGGCTTGCTGCGGCTGGGATGCGTGGGATCTTCCCGCTTTGGGGCCGCGACACGGCGGAAGTTGCGAGGACCATCATTGCCATGGGCTTCGTTGCCCATCTTGTGACGGTCGATCCGCAGAAACTCGATCGCGGCTTTGCCGGGCGAAAGTTCGACGACCGGCTGCTCGCGGCCCTGCCAGGGACGGTCGATCCGTGCGGCGAGAACGGCGAATTTCATACCTTCGTTTCAGCGGGACCGATGTTTGCGGAGCCGATTGCCGTCCGGCGGGGAAAAATCGTCGAACGGGACGGGTTCGTGTTCGCGGATCTGATACCGGATCCGCCCAATGATGTCGCCTCTGCGACTCAGCTCTGCAGAAGTTCGTTCACCGAAACGACACGCCAGGCGTGAGGGTGGCGCTCGAGGCGCGTGAGCGAGAGATTTTGCACAGAGAGGGAAAGCGCGGTGTCGGCAGAAATCCCGAGTGCGTGTGCGATGGCGGCGCGGATGGCCCCGCCGTGGCCGACGATGACGATGTCCGAGCCGGAATGCCGTGCGGCAAGGCTCTCGAGCGCCGGGCCGACCCGGGCGACCACATCGGCCATGCTTTCCCCTCCGGGCGGGCGCTCGAGGCCGGCAAGCGGCCAGAACGCATGCGCGGGCCGGGAAAGCTGGGCCGGCAATTCGGCATGGGCGAGGCCCTGCCAGGAACCGAGGTCCTGCTCGATCATCGCCGGATTAACCAGCAGATCTGCGCCGGGATAGCCGGCGGCGAAGATCGCCTCGGCGGTGAGCCGCGTGCGTGAAAGCGGCGAGACGATCCAGTGCGCCGGACGCGGCAGGCGGCGCGCGAGTGTCAGGCAAAGCGGCCTGAGGCCATTGAGGCTGGCGTCACAAAGTTCGACATCGAGCGCGCCGTAGAGAATCTCTCGTGCGGCCTCACTGACCGGGGCGTGACGAATGAGCCAGAAGCGGGCAGGCGGATTCATTCTCCGATCGAAATCAGCGCGCCTCTGACGCGCGCGGCATGGAACTGGCGGGCGAACAAGAGGATCGCGGCTGCCATCCAGACGAGGTTGAGCGCCGCCGCCCAGGCCATTTCGGGCCAGGCCGGCACGGCATGCAGGAGCACTGTGCGCATGCCCTCGAACACGTGGGTCGAGGGCAGCGCCAGCGCCAACGGCTGAATCGCGGCGGGCAGGACCGAAACCGGATAGAAGACGGCCGAAAGCGGCGTCAGGCCGAACAGCACCGCCCAGGCGAAGGTCTCAGCGCCGGCACCGTGGCGGAGAATGAGCGAGACCACGCCGAGCGCGACCCACCAGCCCATGACCATGAGATTGGCGAAGAAGAGCACCAGGATCGGACCGAGAGTGAACAGGTTGAAGGCGTAGAGGAGATATGCGAGTCCGATTGCAGGGATGACGCCGGCCAGCATCCTCAGCATCGAGACGACGATCAGGCCCGCCATCATTTCTGCCGGGCGCAGCGGGCTCACGAACACATGACCGAGATTGCGCGACCAGAGTTCTTCGAGAAAACTCACGGCGACGCCCATCTGGCTGCGCAACGCCACTTCCCAGAGCAGAACACCTCCGAGCAGGAGGCCGCCCGCCATGACGAGCGGCGAGCCCACGCGGCTCGTGATGAAGCGGGCCGTGAAGCCCCAGATGCACATCTGCAGGACCGG
>JBOHMK010000176.1:0-4793 GCA_050730115.1 Acetobacteraceae bacterium | reverse complement strand
CGCCGGGCGCGGCGGTCGCCCGCTCCGGCGCTGGAGGTTCTGCTCTCGCCTACGCGCGCGGCGTTGCGGCGGCGCGAGGCCGCGCGAGCCGGACCGTCGTCATTGCGGTCACCGGCGCGATGCGGGCCAGCGGCGCGGTCGTCGCGCGGGTGGCGTGGCGAGCGGCCGGAGCAATCGAGGCAACAGCGGCGGCGGCCGGCTACAGCCGGGCGGCGCTCCTTGGCGGCACTCTGGCCGGATGGCTCAGGGCTCTCGCAGCGGCGTTCGGGCGCGCAAGTGGCGGCCAAGCTCCGCTGGTGTTCGATAGCGACTTCTGGATGGTGCCACCGGTGACCGGCCTGACGATGACGTCGTATTCGCATAAGCATAACGCGGGGCCGTACCAATGACACGTTCGGCGACCGCGCTGATGAGCTTGACGGCGCCTGGGCAGACGGCGGTGGTGACGGCGGATTTCGGGCCGATGCTTGCGGCTGGGGCGACGATCGTTGCGGTCGCGCTGGTGTCGATGACGGTCTGGCCGAATTCTTCCCATCCGGCACAGGACCCCGACGTTACGGCCCGCGTTCTCGGGGCGCCCCAGATCGTGGCAAGCCAGAAGACCGGCGTCGCGAATGGAGCGATTGCGCAGAAAGTGGGGAATTTCCTGCCGAACGTGCGCTACGCGATCACGATTGCCGGCACGGCGAGCGACGGCACCGAGCCGGAGCTTTGGCAGTACATGACGGCGGACTATCCGGGGATGCCCGGTTCATAGGGGATTTCAGATGGCGAAAACGGGTTATCTTGCGAAGGATCTACTGAACTGGGCGGCCGGAATGGCGAGTATGCCGGCACTGGCCGGCCGCTGGATCGCGCTGTTCACGACCGCTCCGAATGACAGCGACGCGGGAGCGGTGGAAGTAAGCGGCGGCGCGTACGCGCGCGCGCAGCTTGCCGGCACGGCCGCGCTGAGCGCGGCGACTTCGAGCGGCGCCACCTTGACCTTCTCGTCTGTGCCTAGCTGGATTGCCGCCGGCATGACGGTGCTCGATCTGACGGCAACAGGCGCGATTGCCGTGGGCACGATGGTCAGCAGCAAGACGGCGACGACGGTCACGCTATCCGCGAGCGTGTCATCCGCGACCGGCGCCAGTGACACGATCGCATTCTCGGTGTTCTCGGCGGCGACCAGCGCGGGCCCGGCGAATTTGACCTCGGGCGCCGCGCTGTCGTTCCCGCAGGCGACGGCGAGCTGGGGAACAGTGGTGGCGTGGGGCGTCTACGACGCCGCGACCGCTGGCAACCTGCTCTATTGGGATTGGCTCGGAAATGATCCGTGGTTTCCGTTCGATTGCACGGACGCGAGCCCGGGC
Source organism: Acetobacteraceae bacterium (assembly GCA_050730115.1). GTDB lineage: Bacteria > Pseudomonadota > Alphaproteobacteria > Acetobacterales > Acetobacteraceae > JAKAWQ01. The sequence continues at coordinate 3,438 of JBOHMK010000176.1, read as the reverse complement.
GTGCTGACGGCGTACGGCATCACGGCGGGGTCGAGCCCGGCTCTGGCCAACGGGGCCGCGGTTGCGCTGACAGCGCGGTTTGGCGGCACGCTGCCGACCGGGCTTTCGAGCGAAACGGTTTACACCGTGGCCAGCCTCGCCAGCGATGCGTTCAATGTTGGGACAAACACGACGAGCCCCGGCTCGGGGATGGTGCGGCAGATCACGCAGCAGCCGATCGCAATAAACGTGACGTTCTCGATCCCGAGCGGCGGCCTGCTGATCTACGAATCGTAGGACGGACGGTCCGCCTCCCGTGGCTGCGCTCACTTACGGCCAGCTTCCAGTCGCGATCGATCCGACCGCCTGGACCGGGCGCGTCTTCATTCCGGCCGAGGACGTTGGCAGCATTCAGGCGGCGATCGCGGTGCAACTGACGGCTTGCTTCACGGGAGCCGGGCTCGCGATTCCGGTTTACGTGTTTCCGGACTTCGACCTGGATGCATGGTGGCAATCGAGTGCCATCGCATTCGTGCTGATCTCCTACCATGGGACACGCTTCGGGCGCCCGATGACGACCGATGCCATGGTGCAGGAGCGGACGCTGGCGTTCGATCTGCATGTCGAGGCGCGGCAGACCGCCTGGGCGCTGACCGGGGCGGGCAGCGTCTATGCGCTGGTTGATGCTGTGGAAGCAGCGCTGACCGGGTTCCGGGCGCCGGCCTGCCGGAATGCCTACTTCGCGGAGGAGCGGTTCGCCGAGCAGGATGCCGAAGGGCGCGTCTGGCTCTACGACATGCGGCTCGAAGTGCCGACGCTGAAGCTGAAGACGGAGCCGGCGATGGCGCTCGCGAACTTGGTGCGGGCGCAGATGTATGTAGCGGCGCTGGCGGTGGCGAATGGGCAGGCGGTGACAACCGCGAGCTACACGTTCGGCGGCGGCACTCTAACGCTGCCGGGCCCGGTACCGCTGGTGGTGGGCGGCATCGCGAGTGCCAACGGGCTTCCGCTTTATCAGGAATTCGCCGATTGGGAATGCGACGGCACGACCGCCATTGTCACGGCGACGCCGGGCGGCGCGATCGGGGCGAGCGATACGGTCATGATTGCTTGGGCGCCAGCGGACGTAGTGGTGAGTGGCTAGTGACCGGTGGTCGGCGACCAGCGGCGGTTTCTGACCACTGACCACTGACCACAGATCACTGTCCACTGACCACTGACCACAGATCACTGTCCACAGGACACCAGCGGCGCGCCCGCGGATACGGTGGTGGCGACATAACGATTTCAGGCGGCCGGAAGGCCGGGAGATAGAGCATGCCTGCGAGCTTTTTGCACGGAATCGAGATCACCGAGATCAAGACCGGCCCGGTGCCGATCACAGTCGTCAACTCGGCGGTGATCGGATTGGTTGGCGCCGCGCCGCAGTGGGCGAACGCGGCCACGGCGCCGACGCCACCTTCGCCGAATACGCCGACGCTCGTCAACTCGGCGAGCTCGGCCAGCCAGTTCGGACCGCTGGTGCGCGGCTATACCATCCCGTACGCGCTGGCGGCGATCCTGGCCCAGGGATCCGGGCAGATCATCGTCATCAATGTGTTCAACCCGGCGATCCACCAGACCACCGTCGCGGCGGCCACGTTCAACATGCCGGCCAGCGGCACCCAGGTGATCAATCTGAAGCAGATGGGTCTGATCGGCCCCGGGCTGCCGAACAGCGGCACGCTGACCAGCTCGGTTGTGGTGAAGAACTCGGGCGGCAGCACGACCTACGTCGAAAACACAGATTACACCGTCGATTACGTCAACGGCTTCGTTTATGCGAAGTCCGGCGGCGCGATCACGACTGGTGAGTCTCTCAGCATCGCCTACGCCTTTGCTGACCCGAGCAAGGTGCAGGACAGTGACATCATCGGCGCGGTGAGCGGCTCGACCTATACCGGGATGCAGGCGTTCAAGACCACGTTCCAAACCATGGGCATCTTTCCGAAGCTGCTGATTGCGCCTGGCTGGTCGCAGGACGAGGCGACGGCGGCGGCGCTTACCACGCTCGCCGGCACCGTGATGGGTATGGCCTTCATCGACGCGGCGCCCGCGACCCCGGTTGCGACCGCGATCGCCGACCGCGGCACCGCCGGGCAGGCGTTCGACACTTCGAGCTACCGAGCCGTGCTCTGCTTCCCGCAGGAGATGTTCTACGACACCGGCATCGTGCCGACCGGGAACACGTTGAACAACCAGGGCGCAGTCATCAACCAGCTTTACAACGCCAACGCCGACAGCCCCTATTCGCAGTGGGTGGCCGGCGCGACGGCGGCGCAGGATATCGCCAACGGCTATTGGTTCAGCCCGAGCAACACCCAGATCGACGGCATCGTCGGGCCGGATGTGAGCATGTACGCCTCGGCGTTCGACCCGGCGAGCGACACCAACAACCTGAACGCAGAGGGCATCCTCACCGTTTTCAACGGCTTCGGCACCGGGCTCCGCGTCTGGGGCAACACGTCGGCCGCGTATCCGAGTTATACGGATGCGGCAACCTTCATCCCGGTGCGGCGCACGATGGACGTGGTCGAGGCGAGCGTGCAGCTCGCGATGCTGCAATTTCTCGACCAGCCGATCACCAACGGGTTGATCAATTCGATCCTGGCGAGCGTCAACGGCTTTCTGCGCACGCTGATCCAGCGGGGCGCGCTGGTCGGCGGCACGTGCAGCTACAACCCGGCGGAGAACACGGCTGTCCAGCTCGCGGCCGGGCAGCTCACGTTCGACATTTCGCTGATGCCGCCGCCGCCGGCGCAGACGATCGAGTTCAACGTCTTCGTCAACACCGCACTCTTGAACACGCTCGGGCCGGTGAGCGCGAGCACGCAGGCTGCGGCGTAAGCGAGTGGTCAGTCGCTGGTGGCTAGTGACCAGTGGTCGGCGACCAGCGGCGGTTTCTGACCACTAACCACAGATCACTCGGAATTCAGGGGATTTCATCATGGCATCGCTGGTCGTCAATTCGCTCTGGACTTGCAATGTTTATCTCGACGGCACGTCTCTGTTGGGGCGGGCCGAGGAATTCGAGGTGCCGGCACCGAAGCGCCTGATGCAGCTCTACAAGGGGCTCGGCATGGCGGCCCGGATCGATATCCCGGTCGGCTGGGACAAGATCGAGGCTTCGATCACGTGGGGGAGCTTCGACGCCACCACGATCGGGCTGCTGGCGAGTTCCACCAGGATCCAGCAGTTCGCCGCGCTCGGCGATTTGCAGGTGCTGACCGCGGCCGGAGAAACCTCCGACGTGCCGGTGATCTACAATGTCTCGGGGCTGGTGATCGACCCGGGGCCGGTGCCGTTCAAGGCGCAGGCAAACGTCACCTTCAAGACGACGATCCAGGTCTACCACGTCGATCTGACGGTCGGCGGGAGCCAGGTCTACCTGTTCGACGCCTTCTCCAATCAGTTCATCGT